>CAYLJC010000367.1:0-3920 GCA_964383345.1 uncultured Akkermansia sp.
CGGTGTTGTGTCCGTCGGAAAAACGGAACTGGATCGCGTAACGTCCCACCGGGGCCCATCCGGTCACGGTGACGCCGCTGAAGTCGCGGTCGCGTTCGTTGCCGCTGATTTCTTTGCCGAGGAGGTCGCGCTCGCCGGTGGTCTCGGCGCTGGGGGAAAGGGCGCGGAGCCGGTCCATTTTGCAGTACGATTCCGTGCCGTCGTTCCAGCGGATCGCCACTTCGTCGCCGATGAGTTGAATGTCTTTGAGTCCGGTCATGGAAAAAGAGGAAGCCATCGGTAGCACGGGCCGGGGTGCGGGGCAACAGGGTATGAGCGTCGGGAAAAGAGGGTGCGAGGCTCCCGGCGGAGAGGCCGGGGAAGGATTTTCGTTTTTGATTTTCCCCCCAACACACCGCAAGGTCATCGACCTATGAAGATCGCCAAGGATGGAATCCGCTCCATTGTGAAAATCGGCTACGACGGACGGGTCTACAAGACCTTCCGGGGGACGGACAACGACAAGCGTTTTGCCAACGAAGTCCGTGTCCTCAAAGTGCTCGAGGCACGCGGCTGCGAGTTTGTCCCCCGCCTCCTCGACAGCGATCCGGAGACGCTCACGATCGTGACCACCAACTGCGGTGCTCCCGCCGAGGCGAGTATCAGCGAGGGCAAATCAGCCGAGCTTTTTGAAATGCTGGAGCGCGAATACGGCGTCGTCCACGACGATCCCTTTCCCCGGAACATCACCTACAACGCACGCCAGGGCGTGTTCTGCATCATTGATTTTGAACTCGCCGAGGTGAAGGCGGATCCGCAGCACCGCTGCGACGACGAAGAAGCCCACCGCACCCTGGAGTGGTGCGGTCTCACCCGCGACGGCAAGCGCAAGCCGGGCAATCAGGATGCTCTCTCGGTGTTTTCCTCGGAGCAAGGATGGGCCAACAGCACCGAGCTGTGCGGTTCGCAGTCCATTGATGACAAGGGCCTGATCTTCGCGGTGAGCGACGGCATGGGCGGCCCGGCGGGCGGCGATGTCGCGAGTGCTCTCGTGGTGCGGGAACTGCGGCGCTTTCTCCCCGCGATGATGGGCGACTTCCACGGGGCGGGTGATCCCGAAACCCTCCTGGAAGCGGCGGTGAAATCGCTCCACGAGTATGTGACCCGGGTCGGAAAACACGATCCGAAACTCATGGGAATGGGTGCCACCGTGGTCTGCGGACTCTTTTATCGCACCAAAGTCTATTTCGCCCATGTTGGCGACAGTCGCTTTTACCGCTATCGCAAGGGAGAACTGAAGCAACTGACCTACGACCACACCCACGTCGGGGCGCAGTTCCGCTCCGGAAAATTGAACGAACGTCAGGCCCGCACCCACCCCCGCCGCAACATCCTGCAACAGGCCGTCGGGGGCGGTTGTCAGATCGTCCGGCCGCAGGTCTCGTCCGTCATGATCGAGGAAGGCGACTGGTTCCTGATCTGCTCGGACGGTGTCACGGACGGTCTCTGGAACAAAAACATCGCCCGCTGTTTCGCCGAGGCCGACGAGAACGGATCCACTCCCGACGAGGTGGCGCGGCGTATCCTCGAATGGGCCACGAGCGAGGCCGGTGGTGACGACACGACGCTCTTCGTGGTCCACGCGGCGAAAAAAGCGGCCTCGCCCTCACCCGATCCCGCGTAACAGGACGACGGCGTTGCGCCCGTTTTTGGCCCACTGTTCGCGGCGGTGCGGCGGCAGATGATCGAGGTCGCGCGAGCGGATGAATCCGGCTCTCTCAAGATAACCGGCCGCCTGGGTCGAGAGGGCAAAGAGTGTGGTGTAGCCGAGTTGTTTGGCCCGTTCGATCACCGCCGCCACGAGGATGCCACCGTAGCCCTGCCCGGTGTGGCCTCTTTTGACATAGAGACAGGCGAGTTCGGCCGTCCCCGAATCGGCGTAGGGATGCATCGCGACGCAGCCCACCACATTGCCGTCGATCTCGAGAACGATGTAGTCGTCGATCACGCCCTGGATGTCGGCGCGACTCCGCTCGACGAGCTGCTCGTCCTCGATCGCCCGGTGGATCAACAGATAGAGTTCGTCGACGTCGGCGCGGGTCGCCGCGCGGACTTTCTGGTAGGCGTCGGAATAGATCATCAGCCCGACCCCTTCGTTGCTGAAAAGCTCGGAGAGGAGGGCGTCCTCGCTGCAACTGCTGATAAGATGGACGCGCGGCACGCCATCGCGGGTGGCGCGGGCAGCGTGGCGGAGCTTCGAGAGCATTCCCACGGCAAGCTCGGGGTGGGCCTCGACGAAGGAAACAGCCTCCTCCGCCGACCACTGGTGCTGGCGATCCGGCGAGATCGCGCGGGGATCGTCCATCGTGACAAAGATGACCTTGGCCGCGTCGAGGGCGCAGGCGACCTCGCGGGCGACGGCGTCGGAATTCACCCGCAGGGTCTGTCCGTCCCCGTCGAATCCCAGCGGAGGCACCACCGGGAGGATGTCCTGATCGAGGAAACTCTGCAGCACGCTCCCGTCGATCTTTTCGATGGTACCGGTGAAGCCCGCGTCGACGCCCCGGATGATGCCGGCGGGATGGGCGTGTATCGCGTTGGCCATGGCGGCCTTGAGTTTCACTGTGGTGAGACTTTGCATGACGGAATTGCTCAGCCGGGTGATCGCGTCCATGCTCACCTCGAGAGTGGCTTCGTCGGTCGTCCCGGTGCCGTCGGCGTTGGAAAGGAGGACGCCCCGTTTGGCCCCGAGCGCCTGGATCTGAGCGGCCGCTCCATGGACCAGAACCACCTTGATATTGAGGGAACGCAATACCGCGAGGTCGAGGAGAATGTTCGAAAAATCGGGCGAATCGATGACCGATCCGTCGATCGCGACAACAAAGGTGCGGCCGCGGAACTGCGGCACATACTGGAGGATCGATCTGAGGTCGCTGAAATTCATGGACCCGGGAAATGTTGCCGTGTCGCCCGTGATAATCAACCGGTGAAACATCCCGCTGTTCACGAACCGGCTCCGCAGAGACCGGTTCCCGGGAAACGTGTCCGCCGGACCCACAGAGGAATTTTGACAAATTCCGCTACGGGAGGAAATCGAGGACGATCACGCAAACAATTTGTCCACGATTTTGGCTCCCTGACCGTCGGTGAGGGAGGCGGCGAGGCCGTTGCGTTTGTAGGTGAGCTTGGTGTGATCGAGTCCAAAGGCGTGGAGCAGGGTGGCGTGCCAGTCAAAGTGGCGCACTTCGTCGATGACCGCCTTGTGGCTCCATTCGTCGGTCTCGCCGTGGACGTACCCCCGTTTGAAGCCCCCTCCGGCGACCCACATGCTGAAACCGTAGGTGTTGTGATCGCGGCCCCATTTTTCGCGTCCGGCATCGTTCTGGAGGACGGGAAGACGGCCCATTTCGCCACCCCAGTGAACCACGGTGCTGTCGAAAAGTCCGCGCTGTTTCAGGTCGGTGATGAGGGCGGCGGTGGGCTGATCGGTGGCGGCGCAATTTCGGGGCAGAACGGAAAGGAGCGAGCTGTGCTGGTCCCACGATTGGCCCGAGTTGAGGACCTGGACGTAGCGCACTCCCCGCTCGACGAGGCGGCGGGCGATGAGGCAGCGGGTGCCGTAGTCCCGCGTCACCGGATTGTCGACGCCGTAGAGTTTTTTGATGTGCTCGGGTTCGTTGGAAATGTCGAGGGCTTCCTTCGCCGCCTCCTGCATGTTCGCGGCAAGTTCGTAGCTGGCGATGCGGGCCTGCAGATCGAGTTCGCCGGGATGGCGGGCGAGATGCTCTTCGTTAAAACTTTGCAGGAGATCGAGTTGGCGCTCCTGCGGTTTTCCGGCAAGGGCGGCGGGGGGATCGAGATTGAGAATGCGCGGTTCGGTGGGACGGATCACGGTTCCCTGGTAGAGGGCGGGAAGCCACCCGTTGGTGAAATGCTCGCCC
>CAYLJC010000368.1:0-1382 GCA_964383345.1 uncultured Akkermansia sp.
CTCCCGAGGTCTTTCCGGGCGAGAGTTCCGAAGTCCTCATCGACGAGACCGTTCGGTTCATCGAGCGCGCCCGGGAAGAGAAAAAGCCTTTTTTCGGAGTGGTCTGGTTCGGATCCCCGCACGAACCCTACAGCGGCTTGCCCGAGGATCTCGCCCTCTACGACGATCTCCCGGCGAAATATCCGGACAAAAAAGTGCGGCTCACTTCGAACGAGACCGGCCTGCCGGTGAAGCGCCCCCAGGGGGAAGTCCTGCGCGAGCGCTACGCGGAGATCACCGCGATGGATCGCGCCATCGGGAAGCTGCGGACCTACCTCGCCGGGAACGGCTTGCGGGAAAACACGCTCGTTTTCTACTGCGGCGACAACGGGACCTCGGCCGACGGATCGCTGAAATCCCCGCATCGCGGTGTGAAAAGCGCGCTCTACGAGGGCGGGATCCTCGTGCCCGGCCTGATCGAGTGGCCGGCTCGTTTTCCCGTGCCCCTCGCAAGCCGGTTGCGCGTCTCGACCAGCGATCTCCTCCCGACTCTCTGCGCGATCGTGGAGGAACCGCTGCCGCAGCGTCCCCTCGACGGTCTTGATTTCCTCTCCCTGATCGAGGGGGGAGTGGAGGAGAGACCGGCACCGCTCTTTTTCTGGAGTTATCCCGTGAGGCAGATCAGGACCGCGGAACTCAAGCCCTATATCGATCCCCGCTTGCAACAAGGGACCACCCCGCTGGTGAAACTCTCCGGGGGCCTTCCCACCCGGAATTTCACCAACTTCCACGATCCCCTGTCCGCCGGCGCGGAATATGCCGGTGCCCGCGCGGTGGTGGATCGGCGCTACAAGCTCATTCTCCACGACACAAAGGACGGCGGGACTCGAAAAGAACTCTTCGACCTGCTCGAAGACCCGGGGGAAACCACCGATCTCTTCGCGAAGAAAAGGGAAGCCGCGAAGGTGCTCCAGAAAAGTCTGCGCGAATGGCAGGATTCCGTCCTGAACAGCCTCGGTGGCGCGGATTACGAAGCCGGGGAGGAGTAGGGCAGGGCCTCGCATTCCTGCCCCGGCCACAGGTCACGACCGCATCGGATCGGGCAGGGCGGGTCGTTTCCGGTTTTGAAAAAAGAGCAGCCCGACGCCGGCGAGGGCGATGAGAGCGCCGAAAAATTCTCGCGAGAGCTCCACCCGCGGGTCGGCGGCCGACATGCTGACCTGGGTCATGGTAAAGGATTCGTCCCCGAAGAAATTGGCGTAGAGGCCCGGTCCGCTCCGACCCATTTCCACGACACAGGCGAGCGCGGCGAGGAGGAGGAGCCAACGGGGCAGCGGGCGGAAGAGACTCGCGATCAGCAGCACCGCGATGAACAGATAAAAAAGGAGCCAGGCCGCCGCGTC
>CAYLJC010000368.1:1392-3917 GCA_964383345.1 uncultured Akkermansia sp.
GACCGAGGGGTGGTAGTAGATCGCGGGATCGATGTCATTGCGTTGGAACCAGGCAAAGACCGAGAACAAAATCGCAAGGACGATATGGAGGGCGACGAAGGGAGGGGAAAGTCTCATTTTGGCAAATCGGGTCCGGGATGGCGAGAAGGATCGGTACAGAAGAGCGGAAAGGGTTGTCGTTCAAGTGGCGGGAAGAGATCGGCGGATGTTCGGTAAATTTCCCTTGTCAAAGAGCCTTTTCCGCGCACATTGCCCTCCGCTTCGAGCCGATCCGGTTGGGAGCGTCTTTGGCGAAGCACCCGTAGCTCAACTGGATAGAGCACCTGACTACGGATCAGGAGGTTTGGGGTTCGAATCCCTACGGGTGCGCCACCAGAGGCAGTCAGAACCATTTCCGCTCCGGTTCCTTCCCGTCCGGCGAACAGGAACCTCCCGGCGGAGAGCATCGGGGTGTAGCGCAGCTTGGTAGCGCGCGTCGTTCGGGACGACGAGGTCGCTGGTTCGAATCCAGTCACCCCGACCACTTCCGCGCAGCGGAAGTGCCGGAAGGAAAAAGACTGGATGAGAACCGCAGCAGGTTCGCCTGCCCCGTCGCGATAGCGATGGCAAAAGGGTGAGCAAAGCGAACCACTCCGCAGACAGCGCGACGCAAGGAGTGCGTTAATCCAGTCACCCCGACCACTTCCGCGCAGCGGAAGTGCCGGAAGCCGTCACTCCGCTCGCCGAAGAGGTTCTCAATGTGACAAAAACAGTGGCATGTCACCCCGTTCCATGAGCTTTTTGGCGAAGCTCCCGACAAAGAGTTTTTTCCAGAAATTCCCGGAGTGGATCCCGAGGACGACGAGATCGGCGCCCTCGCCCGTGGCACCGAGGAGTGCGTCGAAGACGTCTTCCACGGGAGCCTCATCGGAGTGGGACACGACCCGACTGAATCCGTGGGCGCGGAGGAGGAGTTCGGCGTTACCGAGGAGAAAGTCGGATTGTTCCTCCGGGATTCCGGCCGAGACGAGGACGATCTCCGGTTGGAAGGCGCTCGCGAGGGCCATGAAATCGTGGAGGGCGCGGGCAGCGGGGGCGGAGCCGTCGAAGGCGACAAAAACGCGTTCGATTTTCGAAAGCCCGGTCGGCGGCACCGCCAGCACCGGGGTGGCGGTTCGGTCGAGGAGGTGCTGGAGCGATTCGCGACGAGTCCCGCGTGTCTCGAAGTGGAAGGAGGTCTCCAGTCCGGTCACGATGAGATCATAAAAAATAGCCGAACTGAGCAGTTTTTCGGCGGGGATGCCGACGTACTCCGCCACGCGGTGTTCGACTCCGGCGGCTTCACAGGTTGCGGTGCAGCGGGCGAGGCATTCGCGGAGGGTTTGCTCGGCGTGTTGGATTTTTTTCTGCACTTCCTCGACCATCATGGGGTAGTAGGGGCCGATGTTGGGGACAAGGCTGGCGCGGATTTCGTCGGAGTCGAGCACCGCCACTCCGGTGACCTCGGCGCGGTGGGTTTTGGCGATGAAACAGGCGGTGTCCGCGGCGGCGGCGGCAAAAACGGAGGGGTCCACCGGAAGGAGGATTCTGCGGATGGCGGTTTTCATGGTGCGTCGGGGGGTGGGGTTGGGGTTGGGGGGAAAGGCGGGAGGGCTACTGAGCGGTCGGCCAAAAAACGAGGATCGCCAGTCCCGCCACGAGGGCCAGGCCGAAGACCGGGGCGATGCGCCGGAGGATGATTTTGCCTCCGATGAACGCCGCGATTCCCGCTTTGAAAACCAGATTGGCGAGGGCGGCGATGAGGATGACACGCCAGCCCGTGAAGAGATCCAGAGTGCCTCGGTTCATCAGCTCGGCGGTCGAGAGGGTGATGGCATCCATGTCCGTCAGGCCGGAGATCACCGCCGCGACATAGAGTCCCGACGAGCCGAAGTGCTCCCTGGTGGCCGCCACACCGAGGAGGATGATGACGTAGAGCAGTCCGAAGACGAGGGCGGATTTCATGTCCGCCGGGTTGGCGGGAGGTTCGAGGTGGACGATCTCGTTCGAGCGTTTCCGATACAAGAGGAAGGTGAGCAGGGAAAAGATCACCAAAAAAGTGACGAGGGGCGGAGCGGTCACGAGCAGATCCCTGCCGTTCACCACCGCCATTTCCACCAGCACGCGGATCAGGGAAACGACCGAGGCGATGGTGATGATGAGGGCGGCGGCGGTGGCGCGGTTGGTGTCGTCCCTGCCAAAACGCGAAGCCGAAACCGTGGTGGCCGTGCTGGAGATGGCCCCACCGAGGAGCCCGCTGAGAAAAGTCCCCACCCGTTTGCTGCCGATGCGGTGGTAGACGAGGTAGCCGGCCAACCCCATGCCGACGATGAGCACCACCATGAGCCAGGCTTTGAAGGGATTGACCACGTCATAGGGACCGAAGGTGCGATTCGGCAGAACCGGGAGGACTACCAGGGTGATGAGGACGAACTGCATGATCGCGCGCACGTCCTCTTTCCGGAGTCCCTGGGCGAACTGGTGCAGTGGTGTTTTGTAGTACAAGA
>CAYLJC010000369.1:0-502 GCA_964383345.1 uncultured Akkermansia sp.
CTCGCGAATCCAATCGGCGTCGGGCGCTCCGGTGATCTGGAAAAAATCGGGAAAGTCAGGTCCGAGCAGGGAGTCTTTTGTTTCTGCTATTACCCTATCAAGAGCCTCTTTGTCGGGTGCGAGCCGGTTGATGCGGGCGTAGACGGAGGGAGGTTCGTTGTTCCAGCGGCAGAGGGCTTCGACGGTGTCCGCGTCGTAGCGGGCCAACCAGCGCTCCAGCAGGAAGGCGGGATGGGAAAAGCGATCCTCGAGCGGCCAGGTTTCGATTTCGGTGAGGAGTTCGGGTTTTTGTCGTTGGGCGTTGCGAAGAATGGCGTTGACGAGGGCGCGTTCGTGTTTCCGGGCGAGGGCGACGGTTTCGTTGACGGCGGCGTGTTCGGCGATACCGGTTTTGAAAAGCTGGTAGAGTCCGAGTCGCAGCAGGTTGCGGGTGAGCGGTTTGAGACTGCCCCGGCGGAAGCGGTCGGTGAGCTCGTCGAGGAGGTAGAGATTGCGGATGGTG
>CAYLJC010000369.1:512-3909 GCA_964383345.1 uncultured Akkermansia sp.
GCAGTTCCTGGGCGAGGCCGCGGTCGGGCGGGGAGAGGCGGAAACGGCGGGCGAGATCGTCGAGGATATCGGCGGCGAAGCGGGAGGTGTCTTCCCACTGGGTGAGGGCTTCGAGGGCGCAGCGGCGGGCGGACATGTGGGGTGTTTTTAGCTGTTTTGCTGTTTTGCTTCCATCCGTTTTGCTTGTTTGGCAGGGGAAGCGATGGGCCAGATGGGTTCCAGGGCGGTGGAGGGGATCCAGCCGCGCAGTTCGCCGGGAATCTCGGCGTAGCACCACGGACCGCTCTCGCGGAGAACGCGGACTTCGGAGCCCGGCGGCAGCGCGATGACCGCTTTGGCGTCGGGAGCGGGGGCGGTGAGGGCGCTGGCCCCGGAGACGGTGATGGTGGCGAAATTTTCGACGGCGATGCGGGTGGCGCGGTAGTGCCCGACCCGCGCCGCGACAAAGGCGGCCATGACGGAGACAACGGCGAGAGTGATCAGGGCGGAGCGGTTCGGGCGGAGCCGGGCGACGGCGAAGGCGAGGCTCAGGGCGAGGAGGGAAGTCCAGAGAAACAGGGCCACGGCCCATCTCGAGAAGGTCGAGGGGAGGCGGCTGATCCAATCGGCCAGGCCGCTCTCATTGAACTCGAGATAGGCGATTTTTCCGCTGAGGTAGGCGAGACTTTGGCGCACTTCGGGCATGGCGGGTTCCAGGACGAGGGCGCGTCGCATCCAGAGAACCGCCTCACCGGTTTTCCCGAGTCGGTAGGTCGCCGCGCCGAGGTTGAAAAAAAGATCCGGGGAGAGATGTCCGGCCTGGACGAGGTCGAGGTAAGCTTCGGCGGCTTCGGCGAAGCGAGCCTCTTCGTAGTCGCGGTTGGCGGCGGTGAAGGCTTCGTCGGGGCCGGTGACAGCGGCGAGGGTCGGACCCGTCAAGAAGAGGGCGAGGAGGCACGAAAAGAACGCGGAGCGGACAAATTTTCTCATGGGCTTACCGGCGCGGCAGTTTTTGGAGGATGGCTTGGCATTCAGCGGTTTCCGAGGCGGAAACGGGGCTGTCGGGCTCGTTCATGCCGCTGTAGAGAACGTTGGCGCAGCGTTCCGCGAGATGATCGACCGCGCGGGCGATCTCCGGTGCGGGACGGGGATGTTCCCGCTTCCATTGGGCGAGTGCCAGGGAGACGGCCTCGTAAAATTTGCGGCGCGGGGCGCCGGGGCGGGGGAGTTGTTTGACGGCCCGGGCGAAGGTGGGATGGGTTCGCCGGTGCAAGCGGCCGGCCCGCCAGGCTTTGCTCCAGCGCGCCACGCCGAATCCGGTCACGGTGCAGAAGGCGGCGAGGAAAAGCACCTGCACGAGATAAAAAGCGGGCCCGGGCCGGTCTCGGTCGGCCCGCGCGACCCAACGCGGTGTGCCCTTGCGGATGTGCAGGATGTCCTGAAACGCGGGAGTGGGTCGGTCGGCTGCGGGGGAGGAGGAGGCGGCTTCGCTTCCCTCGGGAGGAAATTGCATCGCGGCCGGACTCTCCGCGCCGTTGTCCCGGGTCACGGTGAGGGGGATGGGATCGGTCCGCAGGGTGACGTATTCGGCCTTCGCCGGATCGAAGTAACTCAGGAGGAAGCTGGGGATCTCATCGACCCTGGCCTCGGGGATGATCACCCGGGAAAATTTGACTTTTCCCTTGTTGAACCCGTCCGAGTCGGTTTCATCGTCGAGTTCCTTGTTGGCCTCGTAGCTTTTCCAAATGCCGGTCTGGGGGATCCCGAATTCAGGAGCGCCCATGGTGCGGAGATTGCCGATACCGGACACAAAAAACTCCATCGCGATGGGGTCGCCGACCGCGACGGTGGTGGTGGAGGCGGTCGCCGCGATTTCGAAAACGCCGACGCCCCCGGTGAAGCTCGTCGGCGCGTTGTCCGGGAGCGGCTTGACAGTGACGTTGACGGTGTTGGTGACCATTTCGCGGAGGGTGGTGCTGCGGAATCGCAGGGGGAGTCCGAAGCCGAGTTCCGGATCGACCGCCCGCACCCCGATTTCCGCCGGCCCGAGACGATATTCGCCGGGCTTGAGGGCGAAGAGAGTCGAGGGAATCACGGCGGAGGAGTAGTAGACATCACCCACCTCGGCCCCGTCGGTGCGCACCTCGCGGAAGGATTTGATGACAAAGCTCCCGTTCTCCAATTTGGCCTGGGTCACGTCGCTGATCGCGCCGCGCCCGCGGACATAGGCGTTGAGGGTGAAGGGAACGATTTCGTTGACGTAGAATTCCTCCTTGGTGAGTTCGAGTTTTCCGAAGTAGGGCTTGGTGGCGTCGAGTCCGGCCTCGTTCCGATCGCGCTCGTAGATCGTGATCTCGACGGGCGAGGTCATGACCGGTTCGTTTTCGATTCGGATTTCAAAGGCGGGAATGACATAGGTGCCCGGGCTGTTCCCGCGGAAGCGGTAAAAATAATTTGTTTCCGCCGAGCGGACGCCGTTGGTGATCTTGATCGAGGACTGCTCGCCCGAGAAGATGACATCCAGTCCGGGGGCCTCGACGGTGCGGGGCACCTGTGCGTCGGAGTTCACGACCTTGATGATGAGTTGGCCGATCTCCCCGAGGGCGACACGGTTGCTCAAGACGTTCACCGAAATGCGGGGATCTCCGCTCCCCTGGCCGACAACGCGACCCGATCCCGACAGCACGAGCAGGAAAAGAGCGAGGAAAAAACGACGGGAAACCATGACGGGGGAACTTACCAGTTTTTGAACGTTTCGCCGCGCGAAGGTTGCACGAAGGGACGAACCTCGGTCTCATCGGCGAGGGATTCGAGGAGCTGGCGGGCCTCGGAGGGCGAATAACCTGTCGTCGGATTGATCTGTTGCCCGGCCGCCGTCTCCGCCTGGCCGGGTTGGCCGGAGCTCTCCCGGTTCTGCGGCTGGGCCCGATTCGGATCGGCCTCGAGCTTGCCGTCCTGCGGTGCCTCGGGTGGTGCGGGCGGGTTTTGGCCCGGGTTCTGCGGAGTATTTTCTTTGTCGGATTGGCCCTCTCCGGGATTCTTTTTGTCAGAAGCGTTTTCCGGGTCGGGTTTTTCACCTTCCCCTTTCTGCGGTTCCTGCGACGAAGGGTCGTTCTTCGGCTCCCCCTCTCCAGGGTTTTGCGGATCTTCTTTGCCGGGCTTCTCCTGCGGATCATCCGGCTGGCCGTCACCGTCCTTGTCTTTCGGCGGGTCCTGAGCATCCTCCTTGGGATCTTTTTGCTCCTGCTCGCCCTCTTTCTTTTCTTCGTTCTGGTTCTCCCCCTCGTCTTTCTTGTCTTCTTCCTGTTCCTGCTCGTCCTTTTCCTCCGGTTCGTTTTTGGATTCCTCCTCTTTCTGTTGTTCCTCTTTCTTCTGCTCTTCCTCTTGCTGCTTTTTCAAGTCTTCGAGGCGTTGTTTC
>CAYLJC010000370.1:0-3903 GCA_964383345.1 uncultured Akkermansia sp.
TCATCGAGATCGACTTCACCCTGGAAGACGGACGGGTGCTCACCGCCTCGCTTGATCTGGCGGGCCAGGAGGCCCAAAAATCACACGGACTCTGCACCGGAACCACACCTGATGTCGCGAACCTGCCCGCCGGCGAAGTCTACTTTGTCCCGGTCGATGCGAACGGCCAGTTCCCCATGAAATACTCCGATGGCACCCTCGGCCTGCTCGAAGTGAAGGACCGCAACATCACCCGCTCGACTCTGATCTCGGGAAACCAGGCGACCATCGATGAGCACAACGCCCGCCTTCTCGACGATCCCATGACCGGCACTCTCGGGGAACTCGGCTTCGGCACCCAGGTGCTGCCGGTCTCGGGAGCGGACATTCAGGATGAAAAAGTGCTCGGAACCTGTCACCTCGCCACGGGACGGGACGATCATCTCGGGGGGGACATCGTCCCCACAATGTTCAAAAAACACGAGAACTCGACCCACGACGACATTCTCTTCGCCCCTCACAAAACACCGAATTTCAACATCAGCGAAGTGCGGATGAAACGGGGCGACCAGACCGAGATCATCATCGAAAACTTCCGCCCGAGCGAGTACATCCTCGCGGCCTTGGGTGGGTGAAAGACGGGTCGCGGAGGACGATCCCGGATCCGGATCGGAGAGGCAAGGAGGGGCCTGAGAATGATGTCGCGGGACTCTTCCCGATGGGACTCGCGCATCAAACCTCAACGTCGCGGCACTTTTCCTCCAGATAAGCAGCGATCTGACCCACCTTCTTCGGATCCAGTTTTCCGGGTTGCTTCGAGAGGTAGCCGACCACGCCTTTTTCATTGAGGACGAGAACTTCGACAACTCCTTTTTCCATTTCCACCCACCATCCCACGAACACCAAAATCGGAGTCACTTCCGTAGCTCCGAACATCGGACTCAACATCTCCGACAACTTCTTCACCTGTCTCTTCGACTGTGCCAGGGGAGCCGAGGTTTCCTTCTTTCCGAACCGAAGCCGCGTGCCATTGTAGAAGACCTTGTGCCCATCCTTCTCGTCTTTTCTCTTACGTCGATATTTCGTCTCGATCGCAAAGACACCCGAAGGACCCACCACCACGTGATCGATGTTTTCCCCGTCCAGCGGAAAGTCGTGAAATACGTGGAACCCGTGCCGCAGCAACTCCCTCACCTCCTGCCCGACGACCCGCTCTCCAGCCACGCCCATACGCTTGGCTCGAAGGGTCCGACCGGTCTTGAAGAGCCTGAAAATAAAGAAGCCGAGGGCGGCCACGTAGCAGACAGCCACCAAACCGAGTCCACCGGAAGAGCTTGTCGTATGGTCCTTACTGACCACAGCGATCGTGAACGAGGGAATCAAAAACAGCATCAGGAGATCCGTCGATAGAGTTTCATCGAGCTTTTCGATTTCCTTGGTGAGAGTGTAGCCAGCGTAGCGGCACACCTTTCTGGACACAGGTGATCGTCTCCGATGTTCCCCTTGTAGCCTCCGCAAAACCCACTGACCCACTCCGGCAATCACAATGGGGGAAAGCATGAGGATGAGAAGTGCTGAATACGATGCCATGGCTTGCCCGGAACCTACTTGCACTTTATTAAGATGGCGACGGAGGGACAGGCTATTTATTTTTAATTTTCCACGCAGCGCCAGCTATTGTGGAGAATTTGCCTGCCCCTGTGCGTTCGGTGGTCCCTGTGCGTCCAAGACAGCACCCACCAGACTCACCGGGGGACCGCTTGATAGGTGCCACCGTGCCCCCGGAAGGTGAGCCCGTGCTTGCCCGGCTTCACTTCGGTTTCCAGGACGCTGGCTCCTTTCGCATCAAGGACCGCCCAGTTTCCCGGCGCGAGGCCGACGAGGGCGACGAGCCGCTCCTGTCCGTCTCCGGACACGATCAGTTTAAACCCCTTCGAGACGAGGGCTTCGCTGGCGGGGAGATGGACAACACGATCGGCTATCGAGAGACTGAGTCCGGCCTCCGTCTCCGCGATCTGGTATTCCAGAGGAGAATGATCCGGATCGCAGGCCTGCATCACAACGAGGAAACGATCCCTGGCTTTGGCCTGGGTGGGGGAAAAGAGGACGCGGTGGCCCTTGGCCTCGGGCTGCGAAGGGTTCGGCGGAGAAAACTGTTGCCCGAACACGTTGTGGACATCGTCGCCGCTGAGGATCTCCAGCTTGCGTTGATCGGCGGCGGGCAGGACCATTTGGAGGTCGAGCTGGCCGACGACTCCATCGGTCTCGTTTTGAAAGCGGACCCCGTTCTTGGTGCGCTGCGGCGGTGTCAGGGTATTGGCTTGCCAGTATTTGTGGAATCGGGCCTTGCTGCTTTCGACATCGTCGAGCACAACCATGGCGGCCGGGATGTCATCGCGTCCCAGATTCAGAAAGCAAAAGCGTCGGGTGAATTGCTTGACGGTTTCATCCGGATAGGCGCTGCTGAGATCGGCGGCAAACCAACTGATCTCCGGCTGGAGGGGATCGGGTCCGAAATCGCAGTCGAGCACGCGGCCGTATCGGAAGCGCTTGTCGCGCAGCAGTCTCTCCAGCGACCGGGGAGAGCCGGTGCGGTAGATGCTGCCGCCATCGAAATCGAGCGAGTCCTCGAAGGTGGCCTTGGGATCGCGCACCAGCAGAGTGCTGTGGGAGATGGAGCGCTTGTTGAAATGTTTGTCGTAGGGAGTGCCGTAGAATTTGTATTGGCCCAGATCGGCGATCTGGAGTCCGTGGTAGTAGACTTGCAGGGCACCGGCGTCGGCGTGCTGGTGGTTGTTGAAGTGGTAGCCGCCGCCTTTGACCTCGGCGACAACGTCTTTCGACCCTTCTTCGAAATTCCAGCCCGTCCGGGCGACCATGCCGCCGAGGACAGGGCCGAAATCGATGGTGAGCGGGAGGGAATCGCGGCTTGGCTCGGCTTTCAGAGCGGGATCGTCGAGGAGGAGATAGAGGATGTCGTCGGGGGGGCTTTTTGCCTGACGGAGGTATTCGCCTTTGAACATCGGATTGCCGCTGTAGGCGGTAGACAGGAGCAAAGTCAGCGGCGAGCGCCAGTTGCGCCGCGAAATGCCGTCGCCGTCGCGCAGCATCGAGGTATCGGGCAGGCGCATGTGGAGCCAGTAGTAGGGCAGGTTTTTGATATTGGGATCAAAAACCTCGGTCCCGCTCATGCGCTGGAAGAGGAGGGCGGCGTGCATCTCCCAGCCGAAGCGGTAGGCGGCGTAGCTGATCCCTTGATTATGGCGGGGAGACTGATATTCGAAACGCCGCATCGGCACGAGGCTCTCGAGGAGGCGGTAGGCGCAGTATCGGTAGGTGGTGGGATCTTCGCCGTGGATGGCGATGCCCATGGCGAGCTGATCGCGGTTGATCATGGCTTCGTTGCCGTGACCGTTCACGACAATCCCGCGGAAGGGAGGCCAACCGCACTCCATCGTCTCGGCGAGCCGCACCATGTGCTGGCGCAAAAGGGTTTGCTCTTCGTCGCTGATGAGGGCGTGGCACCAATCGTAGACGAGGGCGGCGGAGTAGATCGTCGCCCCGATCTCGCGGGTGATGTCGAGAATGTTACCGAATTCCACCCGGGGCAGGTAGTCGAGCGTGAGGCGGACCGCTTCGCGACCCCTCGCCTCGTCGCCCGAGAGCAGATAGACGAGGGCCTTTTCGCTGGCGGCCTTGCTCAGGGGGGCGTTGTATTGGACTTCCTCTGCGGGCTGGAACTCAAAGGGCTTTTCGGCCCGCTGGCGGAGCTTGTCCCACACGCCCTGATGGTCGGGATGTTTGAGATTCGCCCGGACCGCGGGGAGCGTCTTTTCGGTCACCCAGAGGCGGGGATGGGAATCGGGAGGAACGACGGCGGGACGGTAGTTCGCCGCCTCCTCCGGAACTTGCGGTGGGTTGTAG
>CAYLJC010000371.1:0-3901 GCA_964383345.1 uncultured Akkermansia sp.
GGACCGGGGTGCCGCGAGAGAATCGCGAGATAGAGTTCGTCGATCATTTCGTCCGCGGGACGCTTCGTCGAGAGGAGGGCTTTGAGGCCCGGACTCTGCTCCAGTTTTGCCTGGATGTGACTCGAGTTGAGGAGGTGGAGCCACTGGCCGGAAACCACCTGATTGGTCCGTTCGCCCGCAGTTCCGGTGGCTCTCGCGGAGCGCCCGAAGAGTGAAAGAAACGGACTCGTGATGCTGCCGTCGCCGATGGAAACGGCGGGCCGCCCCTGCGGAATGTAGGTGAAAGGTTCAGGAATCGGGCTGGTGTAGAGCTCCGGGGTCCCGGTGATCCGGTTGATCGCGTCGATCAGAACCTCGGCCTCCAGCCGACGCATCGGATAGGCGGCAAAAAGCGCTTCGTTCTTCGTCGACGGCTTCCCGGGAAGGGAACTGAACTGGTAGGTCTCGGAATTGAGGATGAGGCGATAGAGGTGTGTCAGATCGTATTTCGCCCCGATCAATTCCTTTTCGAGATAGGAGAGCAACTCGGGATGGGAGGGAGGATTGTCGTCCCGGAGATCGTCCGGTTCGTGGACAATGCCGCGTCCCATCAGCCACGACCAGACCCGGTTCGCGATGGAGCGGGTGAACCAGGGGTTTTCCGGCGAAACCAGCCAGTCGGCGAAAATCTCGCGGGGATCCTGGTCGGGCGGAAGCGCGATTTTGGTGCCATCGGGGAAAACCGCATCTTTCGGAAAGGCATCCGGATCGCCGGTGCCGATCACGTGGTCGCCGGCTTCGAACGGCGTTCCGATCTCGGCGATGGAAGCACGCCCCGGAACGACGTTGCCCGAGATCGCATGGGAACCGGTCGGATCCCAGAAGACATATTCCTCTTTCCACTCGCTGGTGGGTTTGTAGCCGATCCGGGCGAAAAAGGCCGACATCCCGGTGAGCTTGTCCTTCGGCCAATTTTCGACGCGGCTGCCCATGAAGGTGAGAGCCACGCCCGAGGCGATGCCGTCGGGCGTGCGACTCGGCAGGGCCCGGTAGAAGTTGACCGGACCGACGCGGTAATTGCTCCCGCTCGCGGTCAGCATCTCGCGAACAAATTGATCGTAGGGTTTGTTCTGCCGAAGCGAGGCGACGATCCAGCGATGATAGAGCTGGGCGGCGTTGGGCCAGAGATTGATGGGAAATTCCGCCTTGATGCGGAGCAGATCCCCCCATCTCATCGCCCGGTAGACGTGGAACTCGTCTCGGGAGAGCAATTGTTCGATCAGGGCCTTGCGCTTGTTCGCGGCATCGGGATTCTCGATGAAGGCTCGCGCCTCCTCCGCCGTCGGCAACATGCCGATGACGTCGAGATAGACGCGACGGACAAAAACCGCGTCCGAGCAGAGGGTCGGCTGAATGCCCAGAGGACGGAGTTTTGCCATCACCAAACGGTCGATCTGACTCTCCGTTTGTAGAGGGATCTGGCTGACAAAAGGATCATGCGAATGCGCTGAAGCGGCGGGCTTCGGAGCCGGTTTGGCTGGCGTGGCTTTGGCCGCGACCTTGGGTTTTTCGGGTGCGACCTTTGGTGCGGGAGCGGCGGGCTGGGGAGCCGGTTTTGTCGGCGCGGGTTTCACCGCGACCTTGGGTTTTTCGGGCGCGGCCTTCGGAGCTGGGGCGGCGGGCTTGGGCGCCGGTTTGGCTGGCGCGGGTTTGGCCGCGACCTTGGGTTTTTCGGGCGCGGCCTTCGGTGCTGGGGCGGCGGGCTTGGGCGCCGGCTTGGCTGGCGTCGCTTTGGCTGCGATCTTGGGTTTTTCGGGCGCGGCCTTCGGTGCGGGAGCAGCGGGGGCGGGGACCGGCTTGGCCGCACTTTCCTCCGAGGGAGCTTCCCGGATCAGTCCAAAAAGCAGCACCAGGACCATGATGTTCCGCAAAATCCTTGGCGAATGCGAAGAGGATTTTTCGCTTTTGCCCCTCCGGAACCGTTCGGGTACCCCCGTTGAGAGACAGTCGAAACACTTGCCGGTCACCCTCATAATGAAAAAACCTAAGAGCAGGCCAAGGGAAAGCAAGTACAAAAAAGAAAAAACTATCTTTTATTCTCCAACTGGCTTAAAGAAGATAAAACCTTCTTTCTTTCTTGATATGCCGGGCCTTGACGGCATGGTATTTATCGTAGGAACGGAGGAAAGGTCTTCCTTTCCAACCCTCTCGCCATGTTTCTCTACGGAAAGACCGCATCGAACGCCATCGCGGTGATGAGTTACCTCGCGGAGCATCCCGACGAACTCGTGGGGTCCTCGGAAATCGCCGAAGCGAGGCGAATCTCGCGCGCCCTCACCGCGAAGCTGCTGACCCAATTGTCGGCGGCCGGCTTTGTGCGGGGGCAACCCGGTCCCGGCGGCGGCTACATGCTGGCCAAGGAAGCCTCCGAGATCAACCTCATCAGTATCGTGGCCCTCTTCGAGCAGACCGAGGGTCCCTCGCTCTGCCCCTTCGGCCAGGGCTGGTGCGGCATCGAGGAACCCTGTCCTGTCCATGACACCCTCTATTCCCTGCAGGAACGCAGTGCGGAGTTTTTGGAAAACACGCGGCTCTCCGTCTTCGGTCCCGAAAATGCGGGGGTCCGGAAGGTCACGGTGGATTCCGATCCAGGCGATCTTCCCGGATAGGTTTCGCTTTTTCCCTCAAATGACGCGGTCGTTCCCGCCGTCCACCGGGACCTGGGCTCCGGTGGTTTTGCCGAAGACGGGGCCGGCCATCGCCGAGACCATGTTGCCGACATCCCGCGAGGTGATCTCTGTCTTGAGCAGATTGCGGGTCTTGTATTCTTCCACGCTCATGCCGTAGCGTTCGGCGGAACGTTGCAAGTTCTCCGGGGTCCAGAGTTTCGTGTCAAAGACGGCGTCGGGATGAATGATGTTGCAGCGCACGCCGAAGGGTGCGAGTTCGAGCGCGGCGACGCGACAGAGCTGGGTGAGCCCGGCCTTGGCGCAGGAGTAGCTGGCCGCCCCGGCGCCGGGGGCGTTGACATTGCGGGAGCCAACCAGGACGATGGCGGGATCGATGCCGTGCTTGAGGTAGGGAATGGTGTGCTTGAGCAATTTTTGATGACTTGTCAGGTTCACCGCGATGGACTTGTCCCAGTTGCTTTCTTCGAGATCTTCCAGATACGCCCCGGCGGTGAAAATGCCGGCGTTGCTCACGAGGATGTCGATTCCACCGAAGCGGCGCACCACATTCTCAACCGCTTCGATGACCTTGGTGTCGTCGGTCAGGTCGGCGAGAATGCCGATGCCGCCGATGTCCGCCATCCGATCTTCGATCTCGGGGCTGAGATCGATTCCGATGACCTTGGCCCCCGCGTCGGCGAGGGCGGCGGCGCAGGCGAAGCCTATGCCCGCGGCGGACCCTGTCACGATGGCCACCTTACCCTGATGGATCGGGGCGGAGCCGCTCTTTTTCAACTTCGCCTGTTCGAGTTCCCAGTATTCGATGGCAAACAGTTTCGCGGCGGGGAGGGCTTTCCATCCGCCGTCAAAGGCCGCTTCGGTCTGCTGGATGGTGCGCCTGGTGTGGGTCGCGATGTCGCGCACGATACCCGCCTCGGCTTCGCTGGCACCAAAGCTGACGACGCCTTTTCCCTGCCAGACCGCCCAACGCGGATCGGGCGGCAGGATCGTTTCGCCTTGCTGGTGTTTCTCAAAATAGACCTCGTAGTCATCGGCGAATTTCGCGAGGGATTTGCCCGAGTCGGGTCCGATAATCGCCGGGATGCGTTTTGTCCGGATCGTGTGATCGGGGGTGAGGGGACCGCGGGTGGCGAGTTTGGCGATGTCATTGCGGCTGGCGAATCCAACCGCTTCCTCGGACTGGTCGAGCGAGGCGTTCACCGGCGCCCCACGCAGGGAGGAGACCTGCCTGC
>CAYLJC010000372.1:0-3893 GCA_964383345.1 uncultured Akkermansia sp.
TCCCGGAAGGCGGCCTCGGCGGAGCGGAGCGCGGCTTCGCAATCGGCCCAGGAGCTGATCGGGTAGATCGGTTCAAGCGGCTCGGTGGTGGCGGGATTGGCCGCCTGGAAAGTTCCGGTATTTTCGGAGGGGCGCCATTGGCCGGCGATGAGGACGGATTCTGCGGACATGGTGGATGATGGTGGTGGGATCAAGCGAGATCGAGCGGAAAATGGGAGAGTTGGCGGTATCCCTCTTCGGTGATGAGGTAGTTGTTTTCGAGTCGTATCCCGGCCCGCAGATTTCCCCCGTAGAGGCCCGGTTCGAAGGCGACGACATCACCGACTTCGAAGGTGTCGTCCCAGGCGGGATTGATGCGGGGAACCTCGTGGGCGTCGAGCCCGATCCCGTGTCCGGCGTGATGGAAAAAACCGTAGCCATTCCAGCCCTCGAGTTCGCGATGCACGAGGTCGAACATTTCGCGGCAGGATTGCCCCGGTCGCAGCAGCGTCTCCCCCCGTTTCATGACTTCGAGGATGCGGGCGTGGGCGGCGGTCTGTTCGTCGGTGGGTTGGCCGTCGACGGAGAAAGTGCGGCAGAGATCGCAGCGGTAGCCGCGCACGCCGACGCCGATGTCGAGGGGGATCAGCTCTCCGGCGACGACCCGGCGGTTCGGACGGGCGAGACCTCCGGCGGAACCGCTCTGGAAATCCTGACCCCAGCCCGAGAGGAATTCACCGGCGGAAAACGTCGCGACTTCGAGCATCGCGGCCATCACCTCCACCTCGGTGACGCCGGGCTCGAGGATGTCCTTTGCCTTCGCGTAGGCGAAGTCCGCGCAGGTGATGGTGAACTCCAGCGCGGCCACCTCATCGGCGTCTTTGTGGCGGCGGAGGTATTGGTAGTCTTCGGTCAGGTCGCGGCAGAGAGGGCCGGAGATCATCGCCGCCGGGGTCTGCTCATCCACTCCGATCGCCTTCAGGCCGGCGAGCGCCGGGGCGAGCACCTCAATGACGGCGCCGCTGAGATTCGGTTTGAAGGTGCAGAGGTGATTGGGCACATAGGCGAGGACCTCGTCGGCGGCGGGCGCGTCGGGCGCGTCGAGGTGGGTCACGAGAACGGTTTCTCCGTCCCGCTTTACAAGAAGGGCGGTCGGCGTGAGGGGCTGCCCGTGCCAGTAGCCCGAGAGCGAGTGGATGTAGTGGCGGTGGAAAAAGACGGCACCGTCGAGATTCTCCGCAGCGAGGTAATGACGGAGTGTTTCCTGCCGCGAGCGGCAGAGGGACGGATCGAGTGAGGGAGGCTGGCCTGACATGCGGGTCGAGCATACGCCCGGGATGAATTTCGGATCAAGGACCGATTCGGACAAGTTTCGCCGCAAGAATCGGGTGGCTACGGCGTTTCCTCCGCTTACGGTGGTCCCATGAGTGGCTATGAACGCATGGATCGCATCATCCGCTGGCTCGACGAGCATCACGCGGAGCAGCCTTCGCTCGGCGAGTTGGCCGCCTTGGTCGGCTTGAGCGAGTTCCATTTTCACCGCGAATTCGTGCGCTGGACCGGAGTGACACCGAAGGATTTCCTGCAATGCCTCACCCTCCGGCACGCCCGCGAGCGGCTCGCGGCGGGGGATGCCGTGCTGGACGCGGCCCTCGGGGCGGGCCTGTCGGGACCGGGGCGGTTGCACGACCTCTGCGTCACCCTGGAGGCGGCCACTCCGGGTGAGGTCAAAAGCGGGGGCGCGGGTCTCGAGATCGCCTGGGGATTGGCGGAATCTCCCTTCGGCCTCGCCCTTCTCGGCGAAACGGAGCGGGGCATTTGTCACCTCGAATTTTGTGAAAACGAATCCTCTTTCGGCACGCTCCGGACGGCTTGGCCGCAGGCGGATTTCGTTCGGAACGACCAAATCGCGGCGGAGCGGATCGCGGCGATTTTTCATCCGCGAGAGGCTGCCGTCGGGCCGCCGAACCTGCGCGCCATGGTTCGCGGGACCGCTTTCCAACTCCGGGTGTGGCGAGCGCTCCTGGAGATCCCGCCCGGGTCCCTCACCACTTACCGCCGCCTCGCGGAGCACATCGGGCATCCCGGCGCGGCGAGGGCGGTGGGAACGGCGGTGGGGGCGAACACCCTTGCCTGTCTCATCCCGTGCCACCGCGTCATCCGGGAAACCGGAGTGCTCTCGGGCTATCGGTGGGGTGTCGGGCGGAAGCGCTCCCTCATCGCGTGGGAGGGAGCCGCCGCCCGCTCCAGGGATCAGTCCTGACGCGGGCTGTTACGTATTCAGGGATTTTTTGTGTTTGGGAAAAAGGGCGGAATTCGGGAGGATGGCTCCCATGAAAGGTTTCTTTGTTTGCTCCCGCTTCCTGGGCGGAATGCTCGCGCTCTTCGTCGGCACCGGGACGGGATTCGCCGCCGAGGTTTTTGAACTGGGCGAAGCCAATTTCGAGGAACGCCCCCTCGGCAAGGAGGCGGACGGAATCGTGGGGGATTTTGTGATGCGGAACGACAAGATCACCCTGCTGGTCTCGGGCAATCTCCCGCTGCGCCGCGCCAACATGAGCACCTTCTACGGCGAGGACGGCATCACACCCGGTTGCCTCTACGATCTGACCCTGTTGGGGGCGGACAACGACCAGATCACGATTTTCTCCCCCTCCGGGCAGCGGGGTCCGATCAGTTACGTGCGTATCGTCAGCGACGGAAAAGACGGCGAGGCGGTGCTGGAAACGGTCGTCTCATCGGCGAAGTCAGGTGCCCTGTCAAAGCGACACGAATATCGCCTCAAGGATGGCTGGCAAGGTGTCCTGATCGTCACCACGATCACCAACGAGAGCGAGGCTGCCGTCAAGGTGCCGTTGGCGGATCGCTGGTCCCCGGCGCGGACGAAGGGAGCCTTTTACGGAGTGCATTGGAGTGACGCGATCGATCCCGCCGACAAGGCCGGCTACGCCCATGCCTGGGTGGACGAAGCGGGAGCGTTGCTCCCGGACGAAGCGGAGATCGAACTGGCCCCGGCGGCCTCGATCACGGTGGCGCGTTTTCTCGCGGTGGGCGCTTCCCCGGCGGAAGCGGCGGGCATCATCGAAGCACGGCGTTCGCCCGAAACGGTGGGCGCGCTGAAGGTGGTTTTGCAGGAAGAAAAAGACGGGGCGTCTCCGGCGAGAGGACGGGTTCTCATCTCCACTCCGCCGAACAAGAGCATCACCGCGTATCCCGACGCGAAGGGGGAATTCATCGTGAACCTGCCCGCCGGTGACTACACCCTCACGGTCGAGGACATCGGGCGGGAGACGCTCGTGGAAGAGGTTGCGGTCGCGGCGGGTGCGGTGGTGGAAAAAGAGATCTCCCTCTCCTCCCGTTCCGCCATCGCTTTTGCTATCGAGGACGAAGCGGGACGCTCCATCCCTTGCAAAGTCCAGTTCAATGCCCTCGGCGAGACGGCCAAGGTCGATCTCGGGCCGAGTGATCGGGCGCACGGTTGTGTCGATCAGTATTTTTCCGAAAAGGGGAATTTCACCGTGCCGCTGCCGCCGGGCCGGTATGAGATCGTCGTGACCCGCGGTCCCGAACACGCCCATCTTCGCGAGGAGGTCGAGCTGGCACCGGGGAAGGTCGTGGCGGTCTCCGGAGTCTTGCCACGGGTCGTGAAGACCCCCGGCTGGGTCGCGACGGATTTTCACAACCATTCCACTCCGAGCGGGGACAACACCTGCGGGACCGATGACCGGCTCATCAGTCTCGCCGCCGAGCATATCGAGTTCGCTCCGACGACGGAACACAATCGTCTCTACGACTGGCTTCCCCACATCGAGAAACTCGGGCTGTCGCCTTATTTGAAAACCGTTCCCGGGATGGAGTTGACCGGCGGCGGAGCACATTTGAATTCCTTTCCTTTCGCACCGGAACCCTCCCGG
>CAYLJC010000373.1:0-3864 GCA_964383345.1 uncultured Akkermansia sp.
CATGGGCAAATCACACGCAAAGGCCTATCACGCCATGCCCGGTTTTGAAATCGTCGGTGTTGTCTCCCGTGGCGAGGCGTCGCGCCGCGATCTCCTCGATACCCTCGGTGCCGAATACCCGCAGTTCTCAAACTACGAAGAAGCCCTCGCCACCACACAACCCGACGCGGTTTCGATCAACACGTATCCTGACACTCACGCCGATTACACCAAGAAAGCCTTCGCAGCGGGGTGCCACGTTTTTCTCGAAAAACCCATCGCCGTGACCGTGGCCGAAGCGGAGGAAATCGTCGCGGCGGCGAAGGCGGCGAACCGCAAGCTCGTGATCGGCTACATCCTCCGCGTTCACCCCACCTGGGAACGATTCATCGAGGTGGCGCAGACCTTGGGTAAGCCGCTGGTGATGCGGATGAATCTCAACCAACAGTCCTCCGGCGAGATGTGGCATACCCACCGCATGCTCATGAATTCGATGTCGCCCATCGTCGACTGCGGGGTCCACTACGTCGATGTGATGTGCCAGATGACACGCTCCCGACCGGTCCGGGTCAGCGCGATCGGGGCCCGCCTCAGCGAGGAACTGGTGCCGGGAATGTACAATTACGGCCAGCTCCAGGTGACTTTTGAGGACGGATCGGTCGGCTGGTACGAAGCGGGATGGGGTCCGATGATGAGCGAGGTGGCCTTTTTTGTGAAAGATGTCGTCGGGCCGAAGGGCTGTGTCAGCATCGCCGGGGTCAACGAAGGCGAGACCGCCAGCGACGACATCGGTTCGCATTCCAAGGCCGAGGCGCTGAAGCTGCACCACGCCGAACTCGGGGCCGACGGGAAATTCGCCCGTCCCGACGAGATCATCGACTGCGCCGACGAACCCGACCACGACGGCCTCTGCGCCCGCGAGCAGGAGGTTTTTCTCAACGCCATCGTCAACGATGTCGATCTCAGCGATCACATGGAAGACGCGGTCAGCAGCCTCCGCATCGTCCTCGCCGCCGACGAAGCCTTCCGCACCGGAAAGACGGTCGAACTCTGAGCGGAAGGGATTATCCCGAATTTCTCATCCTCTTTCTGCTGCGACTGGCTGCGTCTCGCGACGAAAGAGTGCGGGAAATGCGGGTTAGCGTTTGACCATCCCGCTGTTTGGGCGGATTCTACGCGCCTCTTCAAACGCAGAGGATACTACAAGATGGCAGCAAAGATCTATACGGATAAGGACGCGGACCTGGGAGTGCTGAAAGGCAAGACCTGTGCCGTGATCGGGTTTGGCTCGCAAGGCCACGCACACGCACTCAATCTCAAGGACAGCGGAGTCAAGGTCGTCATCGGCCTGTACGCCAAGAGCAAGTCCCGCGAGGTGGCGAAGGAATACGGCTTCGAAGTGCTGGACACGGCCGAGGCGGTCAAGGCGGCGGATGTGATCTTCATCGCCACCCCCGACACCAAAATCGCCGGGATCTACAACAAGGACATCGCCCCGCATCTCGTGAAGGGACAGACGATTCTTTTCAGCCACGGTTTTGCGGTTCATTTCAAAACCGTCGAGCTGCCGGATTTCGTCAATGTCATCATGGTCGCTCCGAAAGGCCCCGGCCACATCGTGCGCCGCCAGTTTGTCGAAGGCAAGGGGGTTCCCTCGCTCATCGCGATCCACCAGAACCCCGGCAAGGACGCGAAAAAAATCGCCCTCGCCTGGGCCAAGGGCATCGGTGGAACCCGGGCCGGTGTTTTTGAAACCTCCTTCAAAGAAGAAACCGAAACCGACCTCTTCGGCGAGCAGACCGTTCTCTGCGGTGGTGTCAGCCAACTGATCACCGCCGCCTACGAGGTCCTCGTCGATGCCGGTTATCAGCCCGAGATGGCCTACTTCGAGTGCCTCCACGAACTCAAGCTCACCGTCGACCTCATCAACGAGTCCGGCATTTCCGGAATGCGCTTCTCGATCTCCGAGACTGCGGAATACGGCGACCTCACGACCGGCCCGACCATCATCGACGCCTCGGTGAAAAAGCGCATGGAAAAGGCGCTCAAGAACATCCAGAACGGCAAATTCGCCAAGGGCTGGATCGCCGAAGCCGAGAGCGGTGGCAAAAACTTCAACGTCCTCCGCAAGGAAGGCCAGAAACACCCCATCGAAAAAGTCGGCGCTCGTCTCCGGGGGCTCATGCCCTGGCTGAAGAAGCGCGACATCAAGGGAAGCCAGGCTTCCTACCATTGATCGAGCATTGATCGATCTTCTCTTCGGGGAAAATCATTTGAAAAAAGCCGGAGTGGAAACGCTCCGGCTTTTTTTGTGGGCGAGACAATCGGAAAAAATCAGGGGTGATCCCGATGCGTCCGGTCGGTCGAGGTTTCCACCACCTCCGCCTCGACGGTGATGACGGGAGAGGCGGTATCGACGTCGGGGCCGTGCTTCACCGGCCTGCCGAGGTCGCGTTGCGCCACGGTGATTTTTTCCCGGATGGATTGTTTGAGGTAACCACGTATCAGCGCGCGCACCGGGGGCAGGAGGAGGAGGACACCGAGTCCGTCGGCGAGGAAGCTGGGGATCACGAGGAGCACTCCGGCAACGAGGATGAGCAGACTGTCGATGATGGCCTCGTGAGGAATTTTTCCCTGTTGGATCGCCTCCTGGTAGCGGGCCAGGGCCTTGAGCCCCTGGGTGCGGGCGAGGAACACGCCGAGGATTCCGGTGAGCAGGATCACCGCGAGCGTGGCCCCCATCCCGATGCGCTGTCCTATCATAAGCAGGAGGATCAGCTCGATCAGAGGGAAGGTGACAAAGAGGACGAAAAGGCGAAACAGCATAAAAAGTGGTCTACCGGATTTAGAGTCCTTCGCCGTTGCGATGTTCAACTCCGAGGAAGCCGATGCGGCGGGTTCCGCCGGTGACGATGGCGATCTTGTCCTTCAAATTCATGGGGGGAGCACTGTAACGCAGGGCGGGGCGGGAAGGAAGTGCTGAATTGCCGAATCCGCCGGAATGATTCATCCCGCCTTGACCGGGGGAGGAATCCGGGGAACTTGCGGGGTGAATCAGGAACCTCTCTCCCGACTGAAGGACGCCGTCCGCGATGTCCTCGATTTCCCGAAACCCGGCATCGTCTTCAAGGACATCACCCCCATCCTCGCCAGCGGGGAATTGTTCCGTGCGGCGATCGACGAATACATCGCCGCCATCGGTGACGAAAAACCCGACAAAATCATCGGGATCGATGCCCGCGGATTCATCTTCGGAGCGGCGATCGCGGACCGGCTCGGGGTCGGGTTCGTTCCGGTCCGGAAAAAGGGGAAACTGCCCTGGACCACTCGCGGCGCTTCCTATTCGCTCGAATACGGCGAGGCCCATGTCGAGATTCACCAGGACGCGGTGCGACCCGGAGAGCGTGTTGTTTTGATAGACGATCTCCTCGCGACCGGTGGCACCGCCGCGGCGGCCCTGCGACTCATCGAGGAACTCGGCGGTGAAGTGCTCTGTTTGCTGTTCCTCATCGAACTCTCCTTTCTCGAGGGACGCAAAAATCTCGATCCCGCCGTGCGCACCAAGTCGCTCCTGACCTACTGAGAGGGAAAAGTGATGAGTTACGAGAGCGAAATCCTGAGGAGCCGCTATCTCCTCTTTCACTACGGGTCGCCGGAGGAAATCCTCGGCGGTCTGGGTTTTGATCCGGCGGGATTGCCCGCGCGCTGTCTCGAGTTCCCGGTGACCACGGTGGAAGCGGCGGAGTTGTCCGGACCGGTCGCGCGGGCGCTCGACCTCGGCTGTGCGGTGGGGCGTTCGTCGTTGGAACTTTCCCGGATGGCCGAAGAAGTGATCGGGATCGATTTCTCGGCGGGTTTTATCGAAGCGGCTGAGGAGGTGAGAAA
>CAYLJC010000374.1:0-3861 GCA_964383345.1 uncultured Akkermansia sp.
TGATTCGCCAGATCCCGGTGGAGCAGGTCTGCTTCGGCTCCTACGCACCGGTGTTTTACTACGAATCCAATCTGCTCAAGCTGCGGGAATCCGTTCTCAGCGATGAGCACGCTCTCGCCGTGCGCTCGGGCAACGCCAGGGCGCTGTTGGGATGATTTTTCCTTTTTCACCAATCCAGTATGAAACGAATCTCGAAAGCCACACGGGCCGCTTTTGTCCTCTTTTTCCTCGGGGCGGGCCTGTCTCTCGTCCCGGCGCTGCGGGCGCAGCAGACCCTATTTTCCGCTCCGGAGCGCGGGGCGGTCACGGAGAAACTTCCCACCGTGCCCGCGACCCCGCCGGATCGGGCCGCCGCCACGTTCGAGGTGCTGGATGGGTTCCGCATGGACCTCCTCGCGGCGGAACCGCTCCTCGCCAGCCCCGTGGCGATGGTCTACGACGAGAACGGACGCGCCTATGTCTGCGAGATGCGGGACTATCCCTACACCGACAAGGCCAATCACAAGCCGGGACAGGAGAATCCCACCGACGCGGCCATCGGACGCATCCGTCTGCTGGAGGACCTCGACGGAGACGGGGTTTTCGACAAGGCCACCGTTTTTGCCGAAGGCCTCTCCTGGCCCACCGGCGTGGCCTGCTGGAAAGGCGGTGTCTTCGTCGCGGCCACCCCCGACATCTGGTATCTCAAGGACACCGACGGCGACGGCGTGGCCGACCAGCGCACCAAGGTTTTCACCGGATTCCGCAAGCTCAATGTCCAGGCGGTGATGAACAACCTCGTCTGGGGGCTCGACAACCGCATCCACGGGGCGGGCGGATCCAACGGAGGCCGCATCTCCCGCGTCGGGGAAATCGCCGACGACGCGGATGCCACCGAGCCTGGCGAGATCGTCATGGCCCGGGCCGATTTCCGGATCGATCCGCGCGATCTCAGCTTCGGGCTCCAGGCCGGGGGCGCGCGCTTCGGGGGATCCTTCGATGACTGGGGCAACCGTTTCCTTTGCAACATCCGCAACCCCGCCCAGCACATCGTCCTGCCGACCCCCTATCTCGACCGCAATCCCGCCCTCGTCGCCCGCAGCAGCCTGCACGACATGGCCGAATCGGGTGACCAGCTCCGCGTTTTTTCCATTTCTCCGCCGGAACCCTGGCGGGTCATCCGGGCGGAGCGCTGGGCCGGCGAGCGCGACATCGTGATGCCGCGCAGCGAACTGGTCGGGGCCGGGGTGGTCACCTCCGCCAGCGGCATCACCAGCTACCGGGGCAGCGCGTATCCCGAAAAATATCGCGGCAACGTCTTCGTGGCGGAGTGCGCCGGCAACCTCTTCTACCGGCTCCGGCTGACCCCCGACGGAGTGACTTTCAAAGCCACCCGCGTCGATGGCGATGTCGAGATCGTCGCCTCCACCGACAACTGGTTCCGCCCGGTGAATTTTTACAACGCCCCCGACGGCACCCTCCACGTCATCGACATGTACCGGGAGAACATCGAGCACCCCTGGAGCATTCCCGAGGACATCCACGCGGCGGTGGATCTGGAGGCCGGCCGCGAAATGGGACGCCTCTGGCGACTGACGCCCCCGGGATTCCAGCCGGTCGCCACCCCCCGCCTCGGCGAGGCGACCACGGCCGAACTCGTCGCCACTCTGGAGCGACCCGACTCCTGGTGGCGCGAGACCGCGCAACGCCTTTTGTTCGAGCGACAGGACCCCGCCGCCGTTCCTTTGCTGAAGGATCTCGTTCACAAAAGCGCCTCCGCTCTCGCCCGGCTCCACGCCCTCTGGACTCTGCATGGCTTTGACTCCCTGGAGAAAAACGAATTGTTGACCGCCTTGCGGGACAAATCCCCCGGCGTGCGGGAAAACGCCATCCGCCTCGCCGAACCGCATCTCCAGGACCCCGACCTCCTCGAGGCCGTGCTGCCCCTCGCCGACGCGTCCGAGGCCCGCGTGCGTTTCCAGGCCGCCTTCACCCTGGGCGAATCCGACGACCCCCGCGCTTTCGCCGCCCTCACCCGGATCGCTCTTCGCGACGGCGCCGATCCCTGGATCCGGAGCGCCCTGCTCAGCTCCACCGCCGAGACCGGTGGCGCGCTGCTCGCCGCCCTGCTGCGCGGAGACGATGCCGCCGACACCGCCGAGCTCATCCGCGAACTCTCCCAGACCATCGGCATTCGCAACGACAGCGACGAGATCAGCGGAGTGTTCGCCGCCCTCCAGGACCGCGACCTCGACGATCCCGTGCTGCGGGAATTCCTCTTCGGCATCGGCGACGGCTTGCGGCGCTCCGGCAAGAGCCTGCGCAGCCAACGCTATTCCTCCGGAGCCGCCCGGGTCATCGCCACCCTCCTCGACGAAGCCCGCCGCCGCTCCGCCGCGCCCTCGTCCGACGCCGAGAAGAGGATTTTCGCAATCCGACTGCTCGCCTTCGATGAATTCGCCACCGTGGCCGACACCCTTTCCGGCCTGCTCGGATCCGGTGAAACCCAGGACATCAGGATCGCCGCCGTGCAGACCCTCGACCGCTTCAGCGACGCCGGGGTCGCCCCCCGATTGCTCGACCCCTGGACCGCCCAGACCCCGGCCGTGCGCAGCGAGATCATCAGCGCCATGACCCGCGTCGCCGCACGCGCCCTGCCCCTGCTGCAGGCCATCGAGGGCGGCGTCATCCCCGCGCATCAGGTGCCCTTCGCACAGCGGCGTTTTCTCACCCGCCACCGCGATGACCAGGTCAAGGAACTCGCCGCCAAACATTTCACCGATCCCGCGCGGAGCCCCCGTCGCGACGTCATCCAGACCTACCTGCCCGCCCTGGAAAGACCCGGCGATCCCGTCAGGGGCAAGGCCGTCTTTGAAGCCGCCTGCATCATCTGCCACCGCGCCGGAGATCTCGGCGACCGGGAGGTCGGCCCCAATCTCGCCAACATCCGCTCCTGGAGTCCCGAGCAGATCCTCATCAACACCCTCGATCCCAACCGCGAAGTCGCCGCCAACTTCCTTGCCTATCAGGTGGAGGACAAAAACGGACGGATCCTCTACGGCATGATCGCCGAAGAGAGTGAGAGCGCCCTGCAGTTGATCCAAGCCGACGGCCTCGCCGAAAACGTGTTGCGGCGGGACATCGCCGGCATCCGGGGCTCCGGCCTCTCCCTCATGCCCGACGGCTTCGAAGCCGCCATCTCCCCGGAAAGCATGGCCGACCTCATCGCCTTTTTGCGGGGAGGAGGGGAAAAGGCGGAGTAAAGGAGAGGATGCGGCGTTTTTCCCGGTTCGACGCGGGTATGCCGCCGTCGTCCGAGAGGCTGACAATTCACTCCGGCACCACTTCCCCGGCGATGAGGTCGTCGAGGGTTTGGCGTTTTCGGACCACTTCGGCCCGATCGCCCGAGACGAGGATCTCAGCGGGTAACGGGCGCGAGTTGTAATTCGAGGCCATCACAAATCCGTAAGCGCCGGCGCTGAGGAGGGCGATGCGGTCGCCCGCGGTGAGCACGGGAAGCTCGCGGTCTTGTGCGAAAAAATCGCCGCTTTCGCAGACCGGACCCACGATGTCGACGACCTCGGTTTTTTCGGAAACCGGTTCCCGCAGCGGGACGATCTCGTGGTGCCCTTCGTACAGAGCGGGCCGGATGAGGTCGTTCATCGCCGCGTCGACAATCTTGAAAGTTTTTGCGGTACCGCGCTTTTCGTAGAGCACTTCGCTGAGGAGAACTCCCGCGTTCCCCACCATGAAGCGGCCCGGTTCAAGGATGATGCGGAGGCCGAGGGGCTTGAGCAGTGGGACGAGGCGACCAGCGTATTCCTCTATCGTGAGGGGTTTTTCCTCGTGGTCAGCCCACCAGTCCGGGGCGCCGCTGGCGAG
>CAYLJC010000375.1:0-3857 GCA_964383345.1 uncultured Akkermansia sp.
TGCAGGAAAGCGCGTCCGCCGAGCTCGCGTTGTGGCACGGAATCAATCGCGAACTGCTTCTCAGCGCCGCCGCCATCGCTTTAGGAGGACTTCTTTACGGATGGGCGCGAAAGCGGGAATGGCATTGGAACCGGGTGCTTTCCCTGCAGCGTCTCGACAGGGTGTTCGACCGCTCGGTCGATACTCTCGGTTATGTCGCGAAACGCATCACCCTGGCGCTGCGGGCCGACTGGCCGCCCGCCTATCTCCCGATCGTGATTTTCACCTTGCTGGCCTTTGTTCTGATCGCCTTCGTCGTCCACCGGGCGGAGTTCGGCGAGTTCGTCCATGCGGAACGGTTATTCGATCCCTGGAGGTCGCTGGTCGCGGTGATGGTCTCCATCGGGCTGTTCGGGGTACTGACCCTGCGCCGCTGGACCGCCCAGTTGGTCGCCTTGTCGGTGTCGGGCTTTTTCCTGACCTTTTACTTCGTGCTCTACAAGGCGCCCGATCTGGCGATGACCCAGATTTTGGTGGAATCCGCGTCGGTGGTGCTGGTCCTGGTGCTGATCGCCCGGTTCTCCACCGGGTCGCGGGCGGGAACGCGCTTCGAGTTCCGCTGGAACGTCAAACAAGTGACGCGGGCGCTTCTCTCGTTGGGCATGGGAGTCATGGCGACTTTGCTCGTGGTGTTCGCCGAACTGAACCGCCACCCGGATCCGGTGGGCTACCACATGCTGGCCCTGTCCCAACCTCTCGCGGAAGGCAGCAACGCGGTCAACACGATCCTCGTGGACTTCCGCGCCTTCGACACCATGGGGGAGATCACGGTGTTGCTCATCGCTACCTTGGCGGGGATGGGGCTGATGGTCCACTACAAACGCGAAAAGGGGACGGACCGCTCGGCCTTCGCCGCGCCGGGCTTCCTGCTGGGCAAACGACCGGAACGAAAGGGGAAAAGCGAATGACCAAAAACACGGATTCCCTGTTGCTCAAGTCTTTGATTCAGTTGGTCTTCCTGCTGGTTAATATTCTTTCGGCGTATGTCCTTTTTCGCGGCCACCAATTGCCCGGAGGGGGATTTATCGCCGGATTGATGACCGGCATTTCCTTCATTTTGCTCGGCCTGGCGAAAGGTTGGAAAGTTCTCGGCAAAAATCTCCCGGTCGATCCGATGCGCCTTGCCACGACGGGGGTCGCCCTGGCTCTGGGCAGCGGACTGCTCCCGCTGCTCGTCGGAGCAGAGTTCCTCACCCAATACAACTGGCATTGGGAGCATTTCCCCATGGTCGGCGAACTCCATCTCGGCACGCCCCTCTTGTTCGACACAGGGGTGTTCCTGCTCGTCAGCGGCATGACCGTGAAACTGGTCACCGTCCTGGTGCGATCCAGCAGCGGCCTGGCCCCTTTCACTGCGAAGGAGGAACGTTTCTACGCTTCCATCCTGGAGGAACCGATCGAAGACAAAGCACGCAGAAGGGAGGAATCCGATGGCCTATGACACCGCCCTGCTGGTGGGCGTGATGTTCACCGTCGCGACCTACCTGATCCTGCAGAAAAATTTCATCCGGATTCTCTTCGGGTTCATCCTTTTCACCAACGCGGGAAATCTCTTTCTCCTGTCCATCTCCGGCGCTCCGCGCCATCGCCGCATGCCCATTCTGGAGGGGGGTCGCCCCGTGAGCGACTACGTCGACCCGCTCCCCCAGGCCCTCGTGCTCACGGCCATCGTGATCGGACTGGGGTTGACGGTCTACCTCATCATGCTGCTCTACCGGGTCATCCTGGACTCGAAAACAATCGACACGGAGAAACTGTTCCAACCGGAGGAGGGCGATGAATAACCTCGCCATAACCCCCTTCGCGCTGCCTCTCGCGACCGCGCTGCTCTGCCTCTTCGCGGGGCGCGTCGCGGTGTGGCGTCGCTGGATCGTGGGGGTCTCGGCTTTCGTTCAGCTTCTCGTGGCCGTGGTGCTTGCTTTTCTGGTGGTGGGGCAGACTCCCCTGGTGGTGGTCATGGGCGGCTGGACCGCGCCGCTGGGAGTGGCGCTGGTGGTCGATGGCCTGGCCGGACTGATGCTCTGCCTCTCCGCCCTGGTGGCCTTTGTCTGCATTCTTTTCAGCTATCTCGAACTCCAGGTCGAGGACGAGCAACCCATGCGGCTGCCCCTGATGCAACTGCTCGTGGCGGGGATTAACCTGACTTTCATCACCGGGGATTTGTTCAATCTCTTCGTGGCCTTCGAGATCATGCTGGTGGCCTCCTACGCCCTGCTCACCCTGGAGGCCAATGATCGCCATATCAAGGAAGCGTTCCCCTACCTGACGGTGAACATGTTCGCCAGCAGCATCTTCCTGATGACGGCGGGCCTGGCCTACGCGGTCTTCGGAACCCTCAATCTGGCGCAGATTTCCGAGCGGGCGGCGCAGATGGAGGGCCAGTTCTCCGTGCTCCTCGTGATGCTGCTCCTGATGGTGGTGTTCGGGATCAAAGCGGGGGTGTTTCCGCTCTACTACTGGCTGCCCAACAGCTATCCCATCCTGCCATACTCGCTGGCGGCCCTCTACTGCGGCATGCTGACCAAGGTGGGGGTCTACGTGCTGCTGCGGATGCTCTGCACGGTTTTCCCCCACAGCCTGGAGCGGGTCCACATCGTCCTCGCCCTGCTCGCCGGAGCGACCATGGTGATGGCGGCGCTGGGCGCCATTTCGCGGAATTTCATCCGCGGCATCCTCTCGTTCCAGCACGTCAGCCAGATCGGCTATATGATCCTCGCGATCGGATTGTTCACTCCCATGGCCATCACCGCCTGTGTCTTTTACGTGATCCACCACATCATCGTGAAATCCTCGCTCTTCCTGCTGGGCGGCATCGCTTATTTCCGCAGCGGAACCGACTATCTCGAACGCATGGGGGGCTTGTGGAAAATCAGCCCGCTGCTCGGTTGTCTCTTCCTCCTGCAGGCGTTCTCTCTTTCCGGGATTCCGCCGCTGAGCGGTTTCTGGGGCAAATACATCGTGATTTCCGAAAGTCTCGAAAAAGGATACTTTTGGCTGGCATCCGCCGCCCTCCTCGCCTCGCTCCTGACCATGGTGAGCATGATGAAAATCTGGCTGAAAGCCTACTGGAGCAAAGCTCACGAGGAACAAGGCCCCACGGTTTCCCCCAACGCGATCCGGGGCATGACCCTGATCGCCGCGGTGATGGTGTTCTTTTCGCTCTGCATCGGACTGAACGCAGAGTTTTTTCTGGAAATCGCGCAAACCGCCGCCAACAGCTTGATGGACCAGTCCATCTACCGGGAAAGCGTCCTGCAAACCCTCGGCAAAGGAGGTGCTCCATGAAGTCCGCGATGATGCATCTGTCGGTGGCCGTGGTGTGGACCTTCCTGCACGGCCACGCCACCATGGGAGGATTTCTCGCCGGTGCCATCGCCAGCTTCTTTTTGCTCTGGGCCTTGAGCGGAGTGCTCCACTGCGAGAACTACGTGCGCCGGGTCCGGGCGCTGGTTTCCTTCGCCTTCCGCTTCGTATGGAGCATGGTGAAGAGCAATTTTGAAATGGCCCGGCTCAGCCTCACGCCGGGCATCGGGAAAAAGGGAGGCAACTTCACCACCTACGATGTCAACGATCTCAACCACGTGGAAGAGGTCCTCCTGGCCCAGTTCATCAATCTCACCCCCGGAACCACCGTGGCCGACCGCACCGCCGAGGGCTATTTCATCCTCCATTCCTTCCCCCGGATCGAAGAGGAAGTCCTCCGCGAAAAAATCGACCGGACTCTCAAGGAACGACTCCTCGCCTTCACCCGATAATCCGTTGCAACGACCGTGCCATGATTGAAACCACCGTCAGCATTTGTTTTGTGCTTCTGGGTG
>CAYLJC010000376.1:0-3854 GCA_964383345.1 uncultured Akkermansia sp.
TCGTCGTTGATGTAGAGCAGGTCATCGACGAGGATGGGGCTGCTTTCCTTGGGGATCGCCTTGTCATTTTTCCAGACGAGATGGGTCTCGGTGACATCGCCCCGACCGTTTGCCCGGATCGCAAAAAGAACCGCCCGCCCGAAGCCGGAGCAGACGTAGATGTTTCCGTCGTGGTAAAGGGGCCGCGGCACCACGGAATAGCCCTCCCCGTAGCGGAAACGCCAGATTTCTTTTCCGTCGGCGGGATCGTAGGCAACCACCGCTCCCGAACCGGGAATGACCGCCTGGGTGGCTCCGTCGATGTCGATGAGAAGCGGGGTGGAAAAGGAAAATTTCGCCTTCACCGCGATGTCGCGCGGGGTTTTCCAGAGGACTTGGCCGGTGTTCTTGTCCAGGGCGGCGACGAAGGGATCTTTCGCTCCGTCGCAGGCGAAGATGAGTCCATTCCCATGAAGCACGGGCGAACCTCCGTTCCCGTGGACCGGCGCATAAGAGAGGCCGGTCTGGGTCCAGAGGATTTTCCCGTCGGCGGCATCGAGCGCGGCGGTGCCTTCGTGGCCGAAATGCAGGTAGAGGCGGCCCTCCGCGAGAACCGGGGTGGGGGAGGCGTGGCTGTTTTTGCTGTGGATGGGACCGGCCGCTTTGGTGAAAACGACCTGTTTCCAGATCTCTTTTCCGTCGGCAAGACTGTAGGCGTGGGCTTCAAGATGGAGTTCCTCCCCGGCGACGACCCCGGTGGTGACATAGACGCGATCGCCTTCCACCACCGGCGACGACCAGGCCTTGCCGGGGACGGGGATCTTCCATCGAATCGCGTCGGTGGCCGACCAGCGCAGGGGAACCGTGGCGGAGGGGGCGTGACCGTCCCCCGTAGGACCGCGGAACTGGGGCCAGGAATCCGCATTCGCCGAAATCGCGAGACTGCCCAGGGCGGCGAGGGGGAGGAAGGTCAGGGAGCGCTTCATGGAGGTGGAGCTGGTGTCTTTTTTAAAATGTTCCCGTCGAGAGCATCACGAGGGTGCAGGCTTCGACCGAGGGGATCCCGGCTTGATCGAGCCGCGTCCGCAACAGCGGCGATTCCGTTCCGGGATTAAAAATCACCCGTTTCGGTTTCAGCGCGACAATGTCCTCGGCGAGTGGTTCGGAGATGGCGGGGTTGACGTAGAGTGTCAGGGTATCGACCGGACGACTCACCTCCGCGAGATTTTTGCGCACCGGAACTCCCTCGATTTCCGCCAGAGCGGGATGAACGGGAATGGGAACATGACCGTGCTCCCGCAACATGCGGAAAGCCCGGTGGGCGTACCGTTCGGGTTTGTTGCTGGCACCGAGAATGACAACTTGCTCGCTCATGGGAAAATCGGGATGGATGGTTTTGTTGTGTTTTGTGAAGTTCGGACAGGTTTCGGGAGGCTCAGGATTTCACCAGCGAGACGAGGTAGTCGAGCAGGCTGGCGGTTTCGTGGACGGTGAAGCCGGTCATGAGGCCCGGCGGCATCATGCTGGCGGGCAGGGTTTCGCGCTTGGTGATGTCGGCCTTGTCGAAGGTGTGCTCCTGCGCGGCGATGTCGCGGAGGGTGACCTGCCCGCCCTGCTCGTCGGTGACGAAACCCATTTGCGCGGTTCCGTCCTTCAGGGTGATGAGGTGGGTGGCAAAACCCTGGGCGATGGTCCGGTTCGGGTCGAGGATGTTCCCGGCGAGATCGGCGCGCTGGTAGGTATCGGCGATGTTGCCGAGGTAGGGTCCCTTCGGTTTCTCGCCCTGGCTCACGGTGTGGCAGGCGGAGCAGGTGGCGCGGGCGTAGATGGCTTCGCCGAGGGCGGCGTCGCCGTCCCGGTGCGCGAGCACGGCGGCGAGGGCGGCGTCGGGCGCGAGACTGCCGATCTTCGGCGTCGTGTCCTCGCCCTTGGGCTGGAGCCTGAGCTGCCGCATGGCGGACTTTGCGGCCTTGGCCACGGCAGGATCGGGATCGTTCGCTGCGACGAGGATGCGATTGTCGAGGTTCCGGTTTTTCGTCTTTGCGGCGGCGGCGATGAGGACGGCTTTCCGCGCGGGGAGGTTCCAGGCGGCGTCGAGGGCCTTCTTCGAAAGTTCGCGGGATTCGGGCGAACCACCCTTGCGGTGGGCGAGTTCGACGAGGGCGGCGTTGGCCCAGAAGCCCGCGGGAGTGCCGGTTTGTTCGGCGGCGGTGTGCTCGATGGCGAGATGGTGGTTTTCGAGTTGGGGCGCTCCGAGGAAGGCCCTGGCCGCGTCGTCGAGCTGCTTCTCGGCGTCGCTGAGTTGGTTGCGGGCCTTTTGGGTTTCGCTCCTTGCGAGGGCCGGATCGGGGTTTTCACCGGCTTTCTTGACGGTCTTCCGGAGCGCGGCGATACGGTCGGCGAGGGAGGCGAAGGCCCGCAGGGTGGCGGCGAAGGGCTCCTCCCCGTCGAGCCTGGACAAGGCGGAAACGGCGAGGGCGAGGGTGGCGGGGGAGGAAGCGGGATCCTCGACGGAGCGGAGCAGCAGGACGAGACCTTCGGCGGGAATGGAATCGGCGGAGGCAAGCTGCTGGACGGCGTCGGGCAGCATGACGGGATTGTCCTTCGCGAGGGAAAGGATGCGGTGAAGGGCCTCGTTCGACCGGAGACGATTGCGGCTCATCTCCTTGACGAGGAAGGCGGCCTCCTCGGGCGGGGCGGTGTTGAGCACGGTCTTGAGGGCGGCGAGGATCTTGTCGGACTCGGCCCATTTCATGGGCTGGTAGTAGGGGCCGCGCGTGTCGGGACGGGTGCCCCAACTGTCGCCGGTCCACTCGCCCTCGCGCTGGGCGAGGCGGCAGAGGACGGAGAGGAGGAGTCGGCGGGTTTCGGGACGCTTTTCCTCGGCGAGTTGGACGAGCAGGTCATCGACGATACCGGGCACGTCGTGCATGCGCATGAGGGCGAAGGCGGCACCTTTGCGATTCGGGCCGGAAAGGAGGGCTTCGATGGCTTCTTCCTTCGCGCCGAGGCGGGCGAGGGCCTGGAAGGCGGTGTGGGCAACGCGGGGATCGGGGTCGGCGAGGAGCCGGGCAATCGCTGCGCTTGCGCTTGTTGCATTGCTACGGGCCGCAGCGACCGCAGCTTCGTTCCTTACTCGAGGGTCCTTGCTGTAAGAAGATGCTGTGATCCATTCTACCGGGGGAGAATCAAGATCTCCGATGACGCGAAGTGCATAAGGAGTGATCTCGTCACCTTGTCTGAGGGAATCAAACGACTTCATCGCTACGGGATCCGTCTGCGAGACAGCATACAGCGCCGCGACCCGCGTCTTCAGATCCTTGTCAGGATTTTTCGCCAGGGCGATGAGGGCTTTCGACAAAACAGGGTTCGCGTCCCGACGCAAGAGGGTCCGCTGCGCCGCGAGCGTGCGGACGTGGCTGGGCGAGTCCAGCGCGGCGACCAGTTCGGCGTCGCTCATCTTCTCGAAATCGGGCAGCGGCTCGGGTTGATACCCCTTCGGCGTCACCCTGACAATGTAGCCCACCTCCGGTCCCTCCCACTTGAAAGTCGCGGGGCCTTTCCAGCTTGCCTGATAGACGGCGCTGTTGCCGTCCACGTCGGCGTCGGTGGGGCGGGTCATTTGGATGAAAGGGCGCGGCTCGGTCGTTTCGATGAAGCTTGCGCCTTGCCGCTGCACCTGGTGGAAAAAGGAGGCGGCACGGCCCCAGTCGCAGGTGACGGGGGCGTGGTTCCATTCCTCGGGGAAACCGGGTTCGTGCAGGTAAACGGAACCGCAGCCGGAGCCGCCGCCGTAGTCGGCGAGGGGATGAATGTGCTCCCCAGGGAAATTTTTGTAGAGGCGGGGATAGCCGTGGTCCTCGAGGCCGGTGAAG
>CAYLJC010000377.1:0-3850 GCA_964383345.1 uncultured Akkermansia sp.
AGCAAGGCGGAAAACGACCGCGCCATGGAAGCTCTCGAGCAGGTCGGCATCGGTCACCTCGCCCGGAGACAAATCAGCCAGCTCTCCGGCGGACAGCAGCAGCGCGTTTTCCTCGCCCGCGCCCTGATGCAGGACGCCGACCTCTACCTCATGGACGAACCCTTCGCCGCGGTCGATGCCGCGACCGAGGAGGCTATCGTGGAACTTCTTCGCAAACTCAGTGAACGCGGCAAAACCTGTCTCGTGGTCCATCACGATCTCGCCACGGTCACGACCTATTTCGACTGGCTTGTCCTCCTCAACATGCGCGTCGTCGCCGACGGTCCCGCCGCCGAGACCTTCACCCGGGAAAATTTGCAAAAAACCTACGGAGGCAAACTCAGCCTCCTCGAAAAGGCCGCCGAAGCACTGCGTTCGACTCCCCACTGATCTCCCGCCCTTCTCATGCCCGACCTGAGAGAAATCCTCGAGGTGCTGCTTTTGCAGAACTACAACACCCGCCTCGTTGTCCTGAGCACCACCTTGCTCGGGATTGCGGCGGGTCTGGTCGGTTCGTTCCTTCTCCTGCGCAAGCGATCACTCATGGGCGACGCCCTTTCTCACGCGACACTGCCCGGCGTGGCCATCGCCTTCGCGGTGATGGTGGCGCTGGGCGGTTCCGGAAAATCGCTACCCGGTCTCCTCCTCGGGGCCACCCTCTCGGGCATCGCCGGGGTCGCGACGATGCTCCTGATCCGACACACCACCCGCCTGCGCGACGACGTTGCGATGGGATTTGTCCTCAGCGTCTTTTTCGGCGTTGGTGTCGCGAGCCTGCGGATGGTCCAGAGTATGCCGGGAGCGAGCGCGGCGGGCCTCGAATCTTTCATCTACGGCAAAACCGCCTCGATGGTCTCCTCTGACTTTCTCCTCATCTCCCTCGTCGCGGGGCTGTCCTCGCTGGCCTGCCTGATTTTTCTCAAGGAATTCCTCCTCCTCTGCTTCGACGACGGTTTCGCCGCCGCCCAGGGTTGGCCCACACTCTTCCTCGATGTGCTCCTCCTCGGCCTCGTCACCGCCGTGACCGTGATCGGGCTGCAATCGGTCGGACTCATCCTTGTGATCGCCTTTCTCATCACTCCGCCGACAGCGGCGCGCTTCTGGACGCAGCGACTCGTGCCCATGCTGCTCATCGCCGCCCTCATCGGCGGAGCCAGCGGCTGGCTCGGCGCCTCCCTCAGCGCCCTCACCCCGCAACTCCCCGCCGGAGCCGTCATCGTCATCGTGGCCGCCCTCCTTTTTGTCATCAGCATGCTCTTCGCTCCGGCCCGCGGAGTGATTCCGCGCTGGATCCAACAATTCCGCCTGCGGCGAAAAGTGGACCGCCAGCACCTTCTCCGCGCTGCCTACGAGATCCTCGAAGTCCAGGCGGGAAACGCCCCGGTGGTGAACGAACCTTTTCCCGCCGCTCTCCTCCTCACGAAACGCTCCTGGACGCCGCGGCACTTGCGCCGCATCCTGAAAATCGCCCGACGCGAGGATCACCTCGAAACCACCGCGCCGGGAAAGATCCTCCTGTCGGAATCCGGTTTTGGCGAAGCCTCCCGCGCCACCCGCAACCACCGGCTCTGGGAAACCTACCTCATCCAATACGCCGACATCGCCCCCAGCCATGTCGATCGCGACGCCGACATGGTCGAACACATTCTCGGGGCAAAACTCGTGCGCCAGCTCGAGTCCTACCTCAGCGATCACGATCTCGCCGTGCCCGTGCCGCCCAGCCCCCATTCCCTCGAACCCTCGGCAAACCCATGAACTGGACCGGATTCGACACCTGGATCGTTGTCATCGGCGCCCTCTGCGCCGCCGCCTGCGCCCTGCCCGGCTGTTTCCTCGTGCTGCGAAAAATGAGCATGATGGGGGACGCGATCAGCCACGCCGTCCTCCCCGGTCTCGCCGTCGCCTTTCTCGTCACCGGGACCCGCGCCAGTGTCGCGATGTTCCTCGGTGCCGCCGTCGCCGGAGTCCTCACCGCCCTTTTCACTCAGTGGATCACCCGCTTTGGCAATGTCGATCGCGGAGCGGCCATGGGCATCGTGTTCACGACCCTCTTTGCGATCGGACTCCTCCTCATCCGCCAGGCCGCCGACCATGTCGATCTCGATCCCGGCTGTGTCCTCTACGGTGCCATCGAACTGACCCCGCTCGATCTCGTCACCCTCGGCGATTTCCGGATTCCCCGCGCCGCCCTCGTCAACGGTGCCGTCCTGCTGCTGAACCTGGGGATCATCACCCTGCTCTACAAAGAGCTGAAACTGAGTTCCTTTGATCCGGATCTCGCCGACACCCTCGGCTACTCTTCGCAGTTCCTTCATTACCTCCTCATGACCATGGTTGCGATCACCACCGTCGCCGCCTTCGAATCGGTCGGCAGCATCATTGTCATCGCCATGCTCATCGTGCCGCCGGCGACCGCCCTGCTCCTCACCCACGACCTTTTCAAAATGCTCCTCATCGCCGTGACCGCCGCCGTTTTCTCGGCCCTGAGCGGACATCTCGGTGCCCTCGCCGTCCCCGGCTGGTTCGGCTTCGAGAGCACCACCACCTCGGGCATGATCGCCCTCGCCTCGGGTCTCATTTTCACCCTCGCCTGGCTCTTCAGCCCGAAGGAAGGCGTCCTCACCAGACGTTTCCGGGGAAAAGCCGGCGATCCCGAATCCCCTCCCACCACCAGGACAAGCACGACATGAAACCAATTCCAACGCTCCTCTCTTTTCTCGCCACCGTGATTCTGACATCCACCGCAACCCAGGGCGGCGAACCGCTTTCCGGACCCTCTTCCTCGCCCCGGCACACCCTCTTTCATCCCACCCCGCGCGACCAGTGGTTGGCCACGCCCGCACACAACGCGGTCCGGGACAGGCGGCCCCGCGCGCTGGAGCTGCTGTGTGCTGCGGGAGCCGACCTGCGGGCGCGGGACGTGGGCGACGACAGTCCTCTTGATGACGCGTTCCAGCAACTTCCCAATCATGGCGACGACGCATGCGTGCGTGTGCTCGTGGCCAACGGAGTGCGGCTGAGCACAGTGAGCGTTGAGTACCGTCCCAACATCACGCCCCAGGTGGAGGCGTTTGAGCGCGGTGTACTGCGCTGTCGTGCGGCCGTGGTGGCGATGCTGCACGTCAAGCGGGCCAGTGGAAAGCTGCCCAACTGGGACCGCTTCTTGCTCAGAACGCTGGCGCTCGATGTGTGGACCACGCGACACGCGCCCCACTGGTCCCAGGCTGCCCCTTTGATCGTCGTTGACTCGGCAGTGAGAGAGTGAAGTCAGCTCAAACCGGTCTCCGTTCACCCTTGACACTGCAAGGTCCACCCGGGGGCGGGCGACAACTGCGGAGACGGAGCCAGATGGGAGGAGAACCCACATCTGTGCATTGCCCATCTGTGTGAAGCGACACCACCGGTGCGAATGGGGGACTGGGAGATCGCCCCCGACGGGTTCGGAACGAAGCAGTTACTTCTTCGATCCGCGCAAGAAGGGTCACGAGGAGCCTCCCATGGAGTGGAGCGTCATTGCCGATGCGAGCGCGGACGGCCGGATGCTGGAGCTGCTCGTGAGGCTGCCGCGCGAGCGTTGGGTGGAGCGGGACAGGAACGGCAACACCCTCCTCCACTACGCCTGCCAAAGCGACAACGTGGATGCTGTGGTGGTGCTCTTGGAGAGCAGGCTGCTGGACGTGAACGCGCGCGGCTTTGGATCGCGCACCGCGGCCGCTACCGCCGCTGAACGCGCGCTGCCCCGCGTGCTGGAGATGCTGTGTGCTGCGGGTGCGGACCTGCGCGCTCGCGACGAGCATGGCCAGACCCCCAT
>CAYLJC010000378.1:0-3846 GCA_964383345.1 uncultured Akkermansia sp.
CATGCGGGCGGACTGCAGCGGAGTGACTTCGACGGTGCCCTGCCCGATGCTCATGACCGCTTCTTCCCCGTCCGACATCATGTAGCCGTGTTTGTCGAGCCAGTAGCGGTTGCTGGGGATGAACCCTTCGGTCTCGTTGAGGGGGATGCCGGTCTTCTGTCCGAGTCCGAGACGGGTCGCCATGTAGCTCATCGTGTCGGCACCGGCGCGGCTGGCCACTTCGTAGAACCAGGTGTTGCAGGAGCGGGTCAGGGCGCCCACGACGTTCATCGAACCCTCGCCTTTCTTGTTCCAGTTGCGCATGATGACGTCGCCGACTTTCCAGCTGGTGGGGCAGGGAAAGAGGTCGTTGGGGGAGATGTAGCCGCTCTCGAGGAACCCGAGGGCGACGACGGCCTTGAAGGTCGAGGCCGGCGGATAGGCGGCGCGGAAGGCGCGGGGGAAGAGCGGTTTGGCGGGATCTTCGGCGAGGGCGCTGTATTTGTCCTGGGTGATCGCGGGAATGAAATCGTTCGGATCGAATTGCGGGTTGCTGGCCATGGCCATGATGTCGCCGTTGCGTACATCCATCACCACCATGGCACCGCGTTTGACTTTCTCTTCGAGGAGCCGCTCGCAGATCTCCTGCATTTCCAGGTCGATCGTGGTCACGACGTTGTAGCCGGGGCGGGGGTTCGAGAGGACTTCCTCCTTCACTTTGGTGCCGTCCGCTTCGAAGACGACATTGACCCTGCCGGGGGTGCCGCGGAGGTCGGTTTCAAAGGACTGTTCCAGACCGTCGACCCCGATGGGCAGCCCCCAGAGCGCTTCGTCGTTGACGATGGGACCCTTGAGCCGCGGGGGGCGTTTGCCAACGTACCCGATCACGTGGGAAAGGGTTTTTCCCTGTGGGTAATGGCGCAGGTAGACGGGCTGCAGGGTGAGGCCCTCCATTTTCTGGCGCTTCAACTCGTCCACCTGGCTGTCGGAGAGCACCGAGGAAAAAGTGAGCGGAATCCAGCGGCGGTCGCGGTAGTGATCGACGACCACTTTGCGCGACAAATCCCAGTCGGTCCCGAGGATGTTGTTGACGTGGACGATGCGTTCGCCGGCGTAGCGCTGGACCTCGGGGTCGGAGACTTCGCTGCCGAGATAGGGGAAGCTGATCGCGGCGTAGTAGGCCACCTTGCTCTGGGCGAGGGGGTAGCCGTTCCGGTCGAGAATCTGTCCGCGGGGCGCCGGGATCGAAAAGGTGAAGGTCCGCGCCTCCGTCCGCGTCAGCACCGAGGAGCCGACCCGGTCGGGTTTCTCCGGGGGGGATTGGGCGCGCAGGTCCTCGGCCATGACCGGGGCTTGGTTGGGAGCGGCCTTTTCCACTTCTTTCACGGTGGAATCCTTTTCATCGACCTCCTCCTCGACATCGGCGCCGGTCGCCATGGGTTCGGACTCGGGTCGGGGGAGGGCCTCCTCGTCGCCGAGGAGTTCCTCGGGGATCTCGACCGCTCCGGCGTCGTCGATCGGCATCGCCCGGAGCGGAGCGGACGGCGGCAAGGCGGGCGTTTCCTCAAAACGGGGGATCGCTTCGAGATCGACCGGTTCGGCGACCGGTTCGGGCGCGAGCCCTTCGATGACAAAACCGCCCGGCGCGGTGGCGTCCTCTTGGGCTCTCAGCTCGATCCCGATGAGCAGTATCGCCAGCACGAAGGCGACCGGGACGATTCCGAATCCCGGGGTGTGGCGGAGGCATGGCTTGGTTCTCATGTATTGCGAAAGCCCTGAGGAGGTGATGACTATCCGGCCATTGTAACACGGATCACGACGAGGTCACTCTCCGAATACGGACGAAGCATCAGTGTGTTTTCAAAAAATCTACGATTTCCCGGGCGAGTTTCCCGTTGATCCCCGGAACGGTGGCGATGTCTTCGGCGCGGGTCTTCCGCAGTCGCGAGACCGAACCGAACCTTTCGAGGAGCCGTTCTTTTCTGGCCCGGCTGATGCCGGGGCAGTCATCGAGGATGCTCTCCTCGATGCGGCGTTTCATGAGCAACTGGTGGTAGCCGTTGGCAAAGCGGTGGGCTTCGTCGCGGATGCGCTGGAGCAAGCGCAGGGCTCCTTTGTCGTGAGGAATCACGAGCGGTTCCGATTCGCCGGGGCGGAAAATTTCCTCGCGTTGTTTGGCGAGACCGATGACCGGCAGATCGTGCAGGCCGAGCCGGTTCAGCTCGCGCACCGCCATGCCGAGCTGGCCTTTGCCGCCGTCGACGATGACGAGGTCGGGGAGGCGGACAAAGGGTTTTCGTTTTTCCTCCTCCTCTCCGCCGGCGGCCTCGACCTCCTCCTCCAGCCGCCGCATCGCCGCCAGGGGAGTTTCCTGGCTGGCGTCGGCGTCTTCGCCGCCGACCCGTTCGCGGGCTTCGAGGAGAATGCGGGAGTAGCGCCGCCGGATCACTTCGGCCATGCTGGCGAAATCGTCCTGTCCCTCGACCGTGCGGATGCGGTAGCGACGGTAGTGGCGGTTGTCGGCGAGGCCGTTGCGGAAGCGCACCATCGAGGCGACGATGTGATTGGAGGAAATGTTGGAAATGTCGAAGCACTCCATCACCCGCGGGGGGCGCTCCAGGCGGAGGTATTCCTGCAGTTCGAGGACGTCGGCCTCGGGATGGATCGCCTTGCCCGGGACCCCGCGACGGGTGAACTGACGGGTCGGCTTGAGGGTTTGGCGCAGGTTGTCGATCATGTCGCGCAGCTCGGCGGCGCGTTCGAAATCGAGGGCGGCGGCGGCCTCTTTCATTTCTTCCTCGATCGGGCCGATCAGATTCTTCGACTGCCCCCGGAGAAAATCGCAGGCCTGTTCGACGCGAGCCATGTAGTCCTCGCGGGAAATGCGCCCGATGCAGGGGGCGGTGCAGTTTTGGATGATGTCATCGTGGCAGTGGCGGTAGTCCTTTTCGCCGGGGTTCATGGGACGGCAGGTGCGCAGACCGAACTCGCGGTTGAGCCATGAGATGGTTTGGCGCAATGCCCCCGAATGGGCGAAGGGACCGAAATAACGGGCACCGTCCTCTTTCTTGAGGCGGGTCAGTTGGAAGCGCGGCCAGGGTTCCTCCGGATGGATCTTCACGAGGAGGAAACGCTTGTCGTCGCGGAAGGCAATGTTGTACTTCGGGCGGTACTCCTTGATCAGTTTGCCCTCGAGGAGGATCGCCTCGGGTTCGTTGCGGACCTCGTGGTAGTCGAAGTCCCAGATGCTCTCGATGAGCGCCCGCGTCTTGTGTTCGGCGACGCGCTGGCGCGAGGGGGTGAAGTAGGAGGCGAGCCGCTTGCGCAGATCCCGCGCCTTGCCGACGTAAATGATGGAGCCAAGCCGGTCCTTATGCAGATAGACCCCCGGCTTGTGGGGGACTTCCCGCATTTTTTTCTGCAGATCCGGTTTGGCATCGCTGGGCACGGAGAAGGATACGCGTGAACACGGTGCTTGGAAAGTGCCGGTGAAGCGGGCGCCGCCCGGATGGGAGAGCCGGAAGGCGGCCCCGTCGTGTCCGGGAAGGCCGTCCGCTGCGCAGCAGTGCCACGGAAGGACCTTTTGCGCCTCGAAAAGGAGCACGAACGGGGGCCTTTTTCTGTGAAAAATCACCCATGCCGAACACAACTGGCGAATGGCCTCGGCTCCGCATTTCGGAGACAAAATCCTTTGCCCCGCGAGGGGCTTTCTTTAGAGTGACGGTCCACCTCCGCCCGCCTGCCGCCTCATGCCGACCGATCCTTTCATCCACCTCCATCTGCACACCGAATACTCTCTCCTCGACGGGGCGGTGCGGATCAAGGAGTTGATGAAAAAGGCCGAACGCTGCAAGATGCCGGCGGTCG
>CAYLJC010000379.1:0-3843 GCA_964383345.1 uncultured Akkermansia sp.
CGAAATCGAAATCGCCCCGCGCCTACCCCCGCGCCTATCCCTTCGCTTTCGCCCAGGCATCCCGCAGCCCCACGGTGCGGTTGAAGACGAGGGATCCGTTGCTGCTTTCGATGTCCGCACAGAAATACCCGAGCCGCTCGAACTGGACCGTTTCGCCGGGGGCGACGTCCGCGAGATTGGGTTCGAGTTTTGCTCCTGTCAGGATCCGGAGGGAATCGGGATTGAGGTGATCGAGGAAGGAACCTTCTTCGCGGTCGGGTGCTTCACTGCGGAAAAGGCGATCGTAGAGCCGGACCTCGGCGTCGAGGGCGTGGGCGGCGCTGACCCAGTGGATCGTGGCTTTGACCTTGCGACCGTCGGCGGGATTCTCGCCTCCCCGGGTTGTCGGATCGTAGGTGCAGCGCAGCTCGACGATCTCTCCGTCGGCGTCTTTGACGACCTCTTCGCAGCGGATGAAATAACCGGCGCGCAGCCGGACTTCACCCCCGGGGGAAAGGCGGAAAAATTTCTTCGGAGGATCTTCCATGAAATCCTCGCGTTCGATATAGAGTTCGCGGGAGAAAGGAACGAGGCGGGTCCCGGCCTCGGGTTTTTCAGGGTTGATCACCGCCTCCATTTCCTCGACCCGGCCTTCGGGGTAGTTGGTGATGAGCACCCGAATGGGGTCGAGCACCGCCATGTAGCGGGAGGCCTCGCGGTTGAGCACTTCGCGCACCGCGTTTTCGAGCAGGGCGAAGTCATTGGTACTCTGGAATTTGGTGATCCCGATGGTTTTGCAAAAAGCGCGGATCGCCTCGGGCGGATACCCGCGTCGGCGGATTCCGCGAAGGGTGGGCAGGCGGGGGTCGTCCCATCCGCTGACATGGCCTTCGCTGACGAGCTGGAGCAGCTTGCGCTTGCTCATGACCGTGTAGTTGAGGTTCAGGCGCGAGAATTCGATCTGGCGGGGACGCGAGGGCACCGGCAGGTTTTCGAGAAACCAGTCGTAAAGCGGCCGATGGTTTTCAAATTCCAGGGTGCAGAGGGAATGGGTGATGTGCTCGAGCGCGTCGCTCTGCCCGTGGGTGAAGTCATACATCGGGTAGATACACCATTTGTCGCCGGTGCGATGGTGGTCCGCGCGGAGAATGCGGTAGAGCACGGGATCCCGCATGTTCAGGTTGGGATGGGCCATGTCGATTTTGGCCCGCAGAACTTTTTCGCCGTCGGCGAATTCCCCCGCCCGCATCTTCCGAAAAAGGGAGTGGCTTTCCTCGACGGGACGGTCGCGCCACGGACTCGCCGTGCCCGGTGTCTGCAGGTCGCCCCGGGTCCGGCGCATTTCCTCGGCGCTCTGGTCATCGACGTAGGCCTTGCCCTCTTTGATGAGGTGAAGAGCCCATTCGTAGAGTTGCTCGAAATAATCCGAGGCAAAATAGAGATGCTCGCCCCAGTCGAAGCCGAGCCAGCGGATGTCCTCCTTGATGGATTCGACGTATTCGATCTCCTCCTTGGTGGGGTTGGTGTCGTCGAAACGCAGATGGCAGCGGCCCCCGTATTCTTCCGCGATTCCGAAATTCAGGCAGATCGACTTGGCATGTCCCAGGTGCAGATAGCCGTTCGGTTCGGGAGGAAAGCGGGTCACGGTGCCACTGTGTTTGCCCGAGGCGAGGTCTTCGTCGATGATCTCGCGGATGAAATCTTTGGAGGGGGGAGGAGGCGGTACGCTCATGGAAAATTTCAAAAAATGGGCCCGCGTCAGGTCGCACTCGGGTTCCGGAGCACATCCTAATCGGTTTTCCGCCGGGTGCAACGTCCTCGCCACCCTCGCCACGTCCGCCGCAAGACGAGGGAGTCCGGGAACGCCCCGGGAAACGTAAAGAGGGAATGACATCCCGCTTGCTTTTGGCCCTTCCCACCGGACCGTTGTTTGCCTCTCTAATGAGAGCGCGACTCAATCGCGCATTTAAATCCTCCCTCTTCATGCAAAAACGTTTTTTATTTCCCCTCTTCGCCGCTCTTCTGGTTGTTGTTTCACCGGGAAATTCCCTCCGCGCGGCCGACGAACTCACCCTCTACACCCAGCGCCACTACGGGTTTGACGACACGGTCCACCAGCGTTTCACCGAAAAAACCGGCATCGAGATCAAGGTGGTCAAAGCGGCGGCCGATGAACTCATCGTGCGATTGCAGGAAGAAGGGGCCAACACTCCCGCCGACCTCTACATGACGGCCGACGGCGGCGGACTGCACCGCGCCAAAAAAGCCGGTCTGCTGCAGCCTCTCGTTTCTCCGTTGGTGGAGGAAAAAGTGCCGGCTCATCTGCGCGATCCCGAGGGTCATTGGGTCGCCCTGACAAAACGTGCCCGTGTCATCATCTACGCGCCCGACCGCGTCAAAGAAAGCGAGCTTTCCACCTACGAAGATCTCGCCGATCCAAAATGGCGGGGGCGGCTCGCCGTTCGGTCCTCGTCGAACGCCTACAATCAGTCGCTCATGGCCACCCTGATCGAGGCCAATGGTGCCGAGGCGGCGGAAGCGTGGGCGGCGGGGGTGCGGAAAAACATGGCCCGTCCTCCCCAGGGAGGGGACCGCGATCAGATCCGCGCGGTGGCTGCGGGACTCGCCGATGTCGCCATTTCCAATACCTACTACCTCGGCCTGCTCGAAACGTCGAACGACAAAAAGGACCTCGAAACCGCTGCCGCCGTGAAAATCTTTTTCCCGAATCAGGAAGGGCGGGGGACCCACGTTAATATCAGTGGCGCGGGCATCGTGAAGGCGTCGAAAAAGGCCGACCTCGCAAGGCAGTTCATCGAGTTCATCCTCTCGGACGAGATCCAGAGCCTCTATGCCAAAGGCACCTTCGAATACCCCGTTTCGGAAACTGCGGAGTGGTCGGAGAACCAGAAAAAATGGGGGAAATTCATCACGGATGAAGTGCCTTTCTCTGTCTACGGGGAGAGAAACGCGGCAGCGGTGCGCCTCTTCAACAAAGCCGGCTGGGAATAAAAAACACGTCCGTCCGGACCGCCGATGGTGTTGCCTCCGTCAGCTACGGCCCTGTCTCCCGCCGGAGCCGTGTCCGACCCGCCGGGCCGTCGCCGGTCCTGGCGCTGGCGCGGCGACCGTTGGGGGACGGGGGTGGCGATTTTCACCGGCATTCTCGCCCTGCCTCTCCTCGCGATTCTATTTTATCTCGGACAGGGGAGCGCCGAGTGGAGTCATCTCGCGGAAACGGTCCTCGCCCGCTACCTGGGCAATACCCTCATCCTCGTCGCCGGGGTGGGACTGGCGGTGCTCCTCATGGGGGTGATTCCGGCCTGGCTCGTCACGACCTGTGAGTTTTGCGGCCGGGGTGTCCTCTCCTGGGCCCTCATCCTGCCGCTGGCGATTCCCACCTACATCGCCGCCTTTGTCTATTACCAGGGTCCCGAGGCGGCCATTCCCCTGCTCATCCAGGTGCGGCAGCGATTCGGCGTGGGTGCGTTTCTTCTCACGGAGCAGGTGATCCGCTACGGGCTGCTCATCCTCATGCTCGCGGCGGTGCTTTATCCCTACGTCTACCTCGCCTGTTGTTCCGCCTTCGCCCGGCAGGGACGGGCGGTGATCGAGGCGGCGCGATGTCTCGGTGATTCCCCGGCGCGGGCCTTTGTGCGGGTGGCCCTGCCCATGGCGCGACCGGGAATCGTCGCGGGAGTGGCCCTCGTCATCATGGAAGTGATCAACGACTATGGAGCGGTCCACTTTTTTGGCGTGCCGACCCTGACCGAGGGAGTGTTCCGGACCTGGTTCGGCATGGGGGACAAAGTCGCGGCGCTGCGTCTCGCGGGCGTCATGATGCTGGTCGTGGCGGTCTTTCTC
>CAYLJC010000380.1:0-3816 GCA_964383345.1 uncultured Akkermansia sp.
AACACTGACAGCTCCCATGAAAGAGGAACCCCAGGCAATCGACACCCAATCTTTACAGGCCCGACTCTCCGAGTTGCGGCGGTATCTTTGACTTCGCCACCCTCGAAAAAGAATTGGAGGCGATCGAAGCCGAAATGAACTTCCAGGCATTCTGGGAGGACAAGGAAAATTCGCAGGCCAAGGTTGCCCAGGTCGCGGCGCTCAAGGGGAAAATCATCCCCATCCGCGAGCTGGAGAGACGCATCGACGACCTCGATGTACTGGTGGAGATGGCGATGGAAGAGGAGGACGATTCCGCCATCGAGGAGGTGCGCACCGAGGTGAACTCCATCCTCGCCGCCCTCGATGAGGTGGAAATGCAGACGCTCCTGAGCGGCCCGCACGACGCCGAGAACGCCTTTCTCACGCTCCATGCCGGAGCCGGTGGAACGGAGGCCTGTGACTGGACGGATATGCTGGTGCGAATGTACCAGCGCTGGGGTCAGCAGCAGGGGTTCAAGGTCGGGATGATCGATGTGCAGGAAGGAGAGGAAGTCGGTATCCGCGGGGCGACTCTGCGCTTCGAAGGCGCGAATGCCTACGGCTATCTCAACTGCGAGCGGGGGGTGCATCGTCTCGTCCGCATTTCCCCCTTCGACTCGCAGGCACGGCGACACACTTCCTTCGCCAGTGTCGATGTGACCCCCGAACTCGCCCAGGAACCCAAGCTGGAAATCGATGAGAAAGATCTCGAGATCACCACGATGCGATCCGGCGGCAAAGGCGGACAAAACGTGAACAAGGTCGAGACCGGTGTGCTGATGCGCCACCTTCCCAGCGGGGTCATGGTGCGGTGCACCGTCGAGCGCAGCCAGCACAAAAACCGCGACCTCGCCCTCAAAATTCTCAAGAGCAAGCTCCTCCAGATCGAGGAGGACAAAAAGCGCGCCGAAATGGACCGGGTTTACGGGGAAAAGGGTGAGATCGGCTTCGGCAGCCAGATCCGGTCCTACGTTTTCCAGCCCTACCAAATGATCAAAGACCACCGCACCGGCTGCGAGACGGGAAACATTGATGCGGTCATGGACGGCGATCTCGGACCGTTCATCGAAGCCAAGCTCCGCGGCCACGTCGCGGGCGCGGAGCAGAACGACATATAACAGGCTGCTACGGCTTGGGCTTGTCGTCCAGCGCGGCGAGGACCTTCAATTCCGCCTCGCTGAGGGCGCGGTCGAACACCGCCACCCCGCCGATCCAGCCGGTGAATCCGACGGTGCGGGCGCTGTGGATGACACGTCCGATGGCGAAGGGACCGCCGCTCTCCTTGTCGGGCGCGTATATGTCGTGCGGATACCACCAGGGATTGAGGCGCAGTCCGACGAGATCGCGGGCCACCACTTCCCAACCGCCCCCGCCTTTCTTGCGGGAGGTGATTTGGACACGGGTGTAGCCGAATTCATGCACTTCGACTTTTTGGTCCCCGGTTTCGCTGACGACGGTGACCGAGATCGGTGTGTCTTCGGGAGGATTGTAGAACTGGTCTTCGGGAAAATCGGGATTTTCGCCTTCCTGCAGGCCGGGCTGGCGATGAAGGTGACCCTGCTTCCACGCATTGTAGGCGGTCGAGAGCGAGGCGTTTTTCTTGGGCTGATCGAACCAGCGATCCCCGGAGCGACCGTTGAGCCAGGCGGTGAGTTGGTCCGTCTTGTCGTCGAAAGTCATCGCAAAACACTGCCACGAGGCATCGAGGACGTCGGCGGGGGAATCCGCCGGCACCGTGGGGGCGATGTCGATGGAGTTACTTTTGTGCATCGCATAGAGATTGAGAAAAGAGCCGCCCCCGTTTTCCGAAAGATGGGCGCAGGTGGTCCCGGAGATGTTGTTGCCCGCGAAAAGACCGTATTGCCGCTGACCCCGTTCGACCTTTTGAATGCCGATGGTTTCCTTCTTTTTCAGGTCGGTGCCTTCGTGCCAGATCCCGGCGAGAGCGTGTCCGCCGCTCTGGCGAATCGCCCAGGCCACCACGGTGAGGGCGCGACCGGACCCCTTGATGTCGAGGGGGGTGTCGTGGAGGCGCTCTCTCGGCACCTGCAGGAGAGGGCGGAAAGTCTCGTCCTCTTCCTTTTGGATCAGAATGGCCTCGCCGAACGGTCCCCGCCCCATCAGCGGGAAATCCTCGTAGCTCGCCTCGCGCCCCAGATTCCAGTATTCCTTGACGTAGTTGTTCGCATCGAGAGCATACTCGTTCTCAGCTCCTTCCGGCACGTGGGCGAGGAAACGCCGCTCCCCGTCGGGTTCGCGTTTTACAAAATCCCAGAACGCCACCAGTCCGGGCATGTCGGTCACGATCCGGACCGATTCGTCGACCGCATCTCCGGCTCTGGCGCAGGAGAAGAAGAGGGAGAGAGTGAGCGTGAGCAAAGCCCAGAGGGGAATCCGTTTCATCCCGGAACGGTCGGCGGAAGCGGTCGGGTGAGTCAACCTTTTTCAGAAGTAGTTGTGTAGCCCGCATTTCTCGTGCCCCCGAAGCCAAGAAGCGTCAGAAGAACGTAAACGCCCGCTGGACGAGGAAAAACGACGAGACTCACTACCGCTCCAAGAAAAAGGTGTAGCAGCCTGTTGAAAAACCCCGGTCCAAACCGAGAAATCCGGACAATAATCAATCAAAAATCGACTTCGAAAGTGAAATCGCGCCATTGCCGGCCCTTTACAAATGGCACCGTTTTTTCGTAGGATCACCTCCGTATGAATACAGTCACTTCCCTCTGGTCCCGGCGTCATTTTCTATCGGCGAGCGCCGCGAGCCTTGGCGGTCTCAACCTTCTCACTACCCGCAAGTCGGCCGCCGCGGGCGGAAACGGGGTGGTCATCGGGGAGGGGGAACATCAGTATGAAGTCCACCACGACTGGGCGGTGCCGCCCGCTCCCCACACTTGGCAGACGACGCACAATGTCGCGGTGGACAGCGAGAACCGGCTCTACGTGATCCACGAGGGACGGGTCGAGCAGCCGGAGCATCCCTCGATTTTTGTGTTTGATGAGAAAGGACGTTTCATCAAGGCCTTCGGCGGCGAATTCCAGGGCGGGGGCCACGGACTCGAAGTGAGACGAGAGGAGGGCGGCGAGTTTCTCTATGTGACCGGCTACCAGCACCTCAAAAAATTTGCCAAGCTCACTCTCGACGGGGAAAAGGTTTGGGAAAAATTCGCCCCGATGGAGTCCGGCATCTACGCCGAAGGCGAAGCCTCCCACCCGGAGAAAATATGGGGCCGGGATCGCTTCCTGCCGACCAACTTCGCTTTTCTCCCCGATGGAGGGTTTTTTGTCGCGGACGGGTACGGTGCTCACACCATTCATCATTACAATGCCGCCGGAGAGTGGCAGAGGAAGATTGGCACGACGGGCAAAGAGGACGGACAGTTCAATCTCCCCCACGGCCTCTGGATCGATGACCGCAAGGAAGGGGATCCCCTGCTCGTTGTCGCGGACCGGGCCAACGGGCGGCTGCAATGGTTGGATCTCGACGGGAAGCACCAGCGCACCCTGACCGATTTTCTTCTCCCCGCCAATGTGGATCGTCGCGGGGATCTCCTCCTCGTGCCCGACCTCAGCGCCCGCATCACCCTCCTCGATGCCAATGACAAAGCCATCCATCTCGGAGAAGATCCGGCCTGGCGCGAAGCGGTTCTCAAGGACAAAAAAGCGATGCGGAAATCTCCCGGAGATTGGGTGTCGGGTAAATTCATTCATCCCCACGACGCCTGTTTTGATCAGGAGGGGAAAATCTTCGTGGCCGAATGGGTGGCCACCGGCCGCATATCCAAGCTGCGGAAAGTG
>CAYLJC010000381.1:0-3815 GCA_964383345.1 uncultured Akkermansia sp.
TCTGCATTACCAGTGAGTCCGCTCCCACTTCCGCCCGCCGCTGGCAGCAGGGCGGCGTGCTTCGTACCTTTCTTCGCCATCAGCTTATCCTCACTGGGCACCGTATGGGTGTGCCGCCGGAGCGGCTAGTCGGCTGGCGCTGACGATCTCGCCGCTCACGCAAAGGAACGCTCCACAAAGCCATAACCGGGGTTCAGCATCTCTCGAAACAGGGCAAACGCGGTCTCTCCGATCCAGCGGCCGCGAGCGGTGTCATACCGGGCGTCATAGTCCGCCACTCGATCGGAATTCTCGTCTGCGGTTTCCATGATCAATTCTCTCAAATAACCCAGAACGAACAAAAATCACACAGCAGTTTCCCTTCCGACACATAATCCGGGACCCACTTTGGGCTGATCTGACCACCTGCCGGGGTGTCATGAAGGGTGTCGGCGCGAGGGTGCGGGTGTTTTGGTAGTAACCTTCACGCGGTGGGCGATTTCTGAGTAGTCACGGCGAGCCGGGCAACATCCCCGATTGACGATTCCCCTCCCACATCCTTTCCTATATCTATGCCCGCTTCTGTTCGTCTCCACGTTCAAAACCCAGATGGCAGCTCCCATGTCTTCCGCCTCACCGGGCACGACACCTTCCTGCTCGGGCGGATGGAGGATTGCCACTTCTACCCCCCGGATGCAGGGAAACTGCTCGCCGTCCTCTCGAAGGCAAAGCCATGATCCAATCCTTCTCAGACAAAGACACGGAGGAGCTTTTCCACCGCGAATCCACTATGAACCCGCCCATCACACCCGGCGAAATCCTTCTGGAAGAATATCTCCTTCCCATGGGCATCTCCCAGAACGCCATGGCCCGCGCCATCGGCGTCGCCCCGCGCGCCATCAACGAGATCATCCACGCCCGCCGTTCCATCACCCCCGCCATGTCCATCCGCTTCGGGGCCTTCTTCGGCCAATCCCCCGAGTTCTGGCACGGCATCCAGGTCGAGTGCGACTTCCGCGCCCTCGCCAAAGACCGACAAAAACTCACCGCCCACATCCAACCCGCCCGGACCATCGTCCGCGCCTCCTGACCCCGGTGCTTCTCCGGGGGGACGGTTTTCCGCCCCGCTTGTGGTTTCTTATTTTGGCCACCAAGAAATGAGGTCGACAGAGGCCCGCCTCCTGTTACCTTAGCGCTTTGCCCCTTCCAGAGGGGAGACTTGTCCGGCATGAAGATTTTTGCCCCCAAAGAAACCGACCCTATCGAAACGCGAGCCTCGCTCGATCCCGCAGCGGTGAAAAAACTCATCGGCCTCGGTGCCGAGGTGATCGTTGAAACGGGAATCGGAGGGCGCTGCGATTATCCCGATTCCGCTTACACGGCTGCCGGTGCCACGATCACGACGGATCGCGCCGCCGCCCTCGCCTCCGCCGACCTCGTCACCCGGGTGCGCAAACCGGACGCCGGAGAGGTGGGCCAACTCAAGGCCGGGGCGATTCATATCAGCTTTCTCGATCCCTTTCATGAGAAGGATCTCATCAGCAGCTTTGCGGATCAGAAAGTGAGCGCGATCAGCTTGGAGATGATTCCCCGGACAACGCTGGCGCAGAAGATGGACGCGATCAGCTCGCAGGCGAACCTGGCCGGCTACGTCGCGGTCATCGTCGCGGCGAACCGGATGAATACGATTTTTCCCATGATGATGACTCCCGCCGGAACGATCTCCCCGGCGAAGGTGTTTGTCCTCGGGATCGGTGTCGCCGGGCTTCAGGCCATCGCCACCGCAAAGCGCCTCGGGGCACGGGTGACCGCCTTCGATGTGCGGTCCGAGGCTCTCGAGCAAGCCGAGTCGCTCGGTGCCAAGGCCCTCCGCATCGATCTCGGTGACACCGCCGGAACCGATCAGGGCTATGCCAGGGAACTCACTCCCGAGCAGCTTGAAAAACAAATCCAGGCCCAGGCCAAAGTCTGCGCCCAGAGCGACGTGGTCATCACCACCGCGAAGGTTTTTGGTCGCAAACCTCCCCTGCTCATTAAAAAAGATGTCGTCGCGGGCATGGCCCACGGGAGTGTCATCGTCGACCTCGCCGCCGAGACCGGGGGTAATGTCGAGGGCATCGTTCCCGGCGAAGAGACCGTCACCGCGAACGGCGTCACCCTCATCGGCCTCGCCAATTTCGAAGGACGGGTTTCCAAACACGCCTCGCAGGTCCTCGCGGCGAACTTTGCCAATATGATAGAGCATTTTTGGGATGCTGAATCCAGGTGTTTCCGGATCGATCCGTCCGATGAAATCCAGAAAGGCTGCCTCATCACCCACGACGGTGCCATCGTCCACGAACGTTTCCAAAACTAACCCGCCCAATCGGCCAAAGGACCGCCTCACAGCAAAAGCCACTTCCCCCATGGAACTCATTCTCCTCATTTTTGTTTTTGTCATGGCCGTCTTTCTCGGCTTCGAGTTGATCCAGAAAGTCCCGAGCCAGATCCACACCCCGCTGATGTCCGGGACCAACGCGATCTCCGGCATCACCATGGTCGGGGCCATCGTTGCGATTCGCTCCAGCGGCAGTGAACTGGCCAGCTGGCTCGGGTTTGCCGCCCTCATTCTCGCGACGATCAACGTGGTCGGCGGTTATCTCGTGACGGACCGCATGCTCGCGATGTTCAAAAAGAAAGGCCGGTAAGGAACCTGTCCCCGCTATTCGCTACTTTCATGGAATTCCTCATCAATTTTTCGTATATCGCCGCCTCGGTGCTGTTCATCCTCGGCATCAAGATGCTCGGCTCGGCCGACACCGCGCGAAAAGGCAACCTCATTTCCTCCGCCGGGATGCTGCTGGCGGTGGTCGTCACCCTCCTCGCGAGCGGACTTGACTACACCTGGATCGGCCTCGGGCTGGTCATTGGTGCCGCCATAGGGGTGGTCTGGGCGAAGCGCGTCCAGATGACCGGTATGCCCGAGTTGGTCGCCCTTTTCAATGGTTTCGGCGGACTCGGCTCGCTCCTCGTGGGCTGGGCGGAATTCGCCCGGGAGCCGGATTTCGTCAGCTCGGACTACCCGGTTTTCACGGCCTTCGCGGTGATTTTCGCCATTCTTGTCGGCGGCATCACCTTCACCGGCAGCGTGGTCGCCTATTTGAAACTTTCCGGAAAAATGAGCGGGTCCGCCTTCCTTTTCCCGGGACAAAAGATCATCAACGCGCTCCTTTTCCTCGCCCTCCTTGTCGTGGGCGGCCTCTTTGTGGCCACCAACGCCGCCTGGGCCCTCTACGCCATCATCGTGCTTTCCCTCGTTCTCGGGGTTCTCGGGGTCATTCCCATCGGCGGCGGCGACATGCCCGTGGTCATCTCTTTCCTCAACAGTTTCTCGGGGATCGCGGCGTCGGCGGCGGGATTTGTCATTCTCAACAACGTGCTCATCGTGGCGGGCTGTCTCGTCGGGGCTTCCGGCATCATCCTCACGGTGATCATGTGCAAGGCGATGAACCGCACCCTCGGCAACGTCCTTTTCGGCGGTTTCGGTGCCGCCGCCGGCAAGTCCTCCGCCGTGGAAGGGGAAATGAAAGCGATCTCCGCGGAGGACGCTTATTTTATCCTCGAAGCGGCCCAGTCCGTTGTTTTCATCCCCGGTTATGGCATGGCCGTGGCGCAGGCCCAGCACGCTGTGAAAGAGCTGGGTGCCCTTCTGGAAGACAACGGAGCGGAGGTTCGTTATGCGATCCACCCCGTCGCCGGGCGGATGCCCGGACACATGAACGTGCTTCTCGCCGAGGCCGACGTGCCCTACGAGCAACTCTGTGAGATGGATGACATCAATGCCCTCATCGAGACCG
>CAYLJC010000382.1:0-3796 GCA_964383345.1 uncultured Akkermansia sp.
TGGCGGCAGTTTATGCCCCGTCAGCCCGAAGACGACCCAGAGCACGCCGGCGAGGGAGGTGACATCGAGGATGCGATAGATCCACGGCAGGTTTTTTTTCCGGCTCAGGATCTCGGCGAAAAACTCCTCGCCGGTGAGTCCCGGTTCGCCTTCTTTCCATCCCGCGAAGGTCGCCCGCAGTTGGTTGTCGTCTCCTTTCTCCACGTCGATGGTGATGAGACGGTCCGAGAAGTTGAAGGGCGGGGCGACGGGGCGACCCGGCGCACCGATGTAGCCGAGTCCCACCATCGTCCACCACGCCACCGCCGGCAGGAGCAGCAGCAGCGAAGCGATCCGCACGACTTGTCCGCGTCGTCCCCTCATCTCATCGTCGCGCCCGCCATTGGTTCCAGCCCATCAGGATCACACTGAAAAGGTTCCCGAAAACAAAGGCCCCCACTCCGCCTTTGATGGTGTAGGCCTTCAGACCAAAGGCGTCCCGCGCCTCCGCGGCGATATGATCGACCTGCTCCGGTGTCATTCCCGCCGAAGCGTACCAGGCTCGCACCTCTGAGACGAGATGGGCGGACATGCCCGGATTGAGGATTCCCAGGTAAAGCGCCCATCCTCCCGCGGTGAGCAAGGCGGAGAGGGCCGCGATGAGCGCGCCGGACCGGACTCCTTCCGGGAAGGTGATTTCCGGCTCCGCCCTCGTGATCTCACGAAAGGCGAACACGAATCCCGCGAAGCTCAGGCAAAAGCCCAGCACGATCGCGACCTGGAACGCACCGATGCCCCCGCCGTGCCAACCGGCCAGCCAGGACACCATGAGCCAGGTGAAGTTCATCGCCCCGATGAGGAGGCCCCATTTCCATTCGCGTGATTTCATTTCGTCTGGAGAAACTCGCTACGCCAGAGCTTCTCCCCCCGCAAGCCCGCATTCTCCGTCCCCGTCCTTCGTTCCGGTTTCGCTCCGGTCCGGTGACGGGTCGTCGGACGGATCTTCCGCCGCCGCTTCCTTATCCCCGGCCCCTTCTTCCGCAGTCTCGGTCGCTTCCCCGGCCGCGCGCCTGTCTTCTTCCGCGAGCAGATCCACCACTTCGCGCTGGATCACCTCGATCTCGTCGAGACGCAACCCGGGATCGGCAACGATAAAAACATCCCCGTTGTCGGCGTGTTCGTAAAAGAGCAGGGTGCGGGTCTCCGTCTCCTTCACATCCGTCGGCATCAGGGTCTTTTTCCGCTCCAACATGAGGGCGAGAATGTAGCGCGCATTCTCCGTGCGGGGATCGTCCTCCTCGATGAAGCGGCGCAGCATCCCCTCGACCGAGGTATCGGCGGTGCGTTCGTCTTCCACCGCTTTGACCGGAGCCTTGTAGGTCGATTTCCAAAAGGAAAAGGGGGCCGGATCGAGCTTCTTCCGCACTTTGTTCCAGGCCGCCACCGAATAGTCGCGCCGGAGAAATCCGTCCGAATCCGGATCGTCGAAGATACAGGTGTAAAAGGCATCGCCGTCGAGAAACGGTTCGCCCGACACCTCGCAGCGGGCGTGGGTGGAACGGATCTTCCAGTCTTGAATGATGGCCATAATCAGGAAAGGCGGGGCTCAACGGGCTCTCAGGTGGCTCGGTCGGGTCGGGGCCGTCGAATCAGGAAACCGAACAGCTCCTTCGGCTTCGGGAGTTCCCGGTTGCGGGCCTTCAGCCAGAGCAGGATGAGACCGGTAACGCCAACCAGAATATTGGTCAACCAGGCCGCGAGAAAAGGGGACATGCGATCGCTGTGCCCCATCGCGAGAAAAGTCCCCCGCGCCACGTACATCAGGGCAAAAATCACGATCGCTCCGGTCACCCCTCCCATCGCCCCGCGCCGCGAATAGACGATCCCAAGCGACGCCCCCACCAGCAAAAGAGCGAGACAGGCAAGCGGTTCGGCAAAAACATACCACCAGTTTGTTTTGAACGAGGCCAGAAGGCGATCGTCGAAATCGCGGTTCGCGTTCAGGTACATGGTCAGGCCGGGGATACCCAGATATTCTGGATTCTGGGACGAGCTCAGCACTTTCCACGGCGTTTCGCTCCATTCCGTAATCTCCAGCCGGTCCTTGCTCTCGATCCTCGGGATGTGATTCTCATCGTAGGTGTAAACCCGCACGCCGGAGAGAATCCACTTCGGCGGCTCGGCGTCCCAGACCCACCGAGCTCGCTTGGCGATCCACATCACCGTCGGCTGATCGCGTTCGTCGAGCTGCATCACGACCACATCGGCCATTTCATCGCTGAGGACGAAAGGCACGTGACCGACGAACCAACTGCGCTTGTCGGGTTCGTTGACGTGCATCCAGCCCCGCTTCGCCCAGATATCCTTCTGCGCCTGTTGACCGTGCCTCTTCATCCAGGTTTCCCGCAGGGCGGTGTCGATGACGGCCTCCTTGTAGCCGACCGAGGCGGGTGCCCACTCGTATTTGAACGCGATCCCGATGAGAGAGATGTAGCCCCCCACCACGATCAACGGCATGAGGATGCGCGTGACACCGCGCCCCGAGCCGATCATGCTGATGAGTTCATTCGATTTGGACATTTTGCCCATCGCGAACAGACCCGAAAAGAGCACCGCGATCGGCATCACGAAAAGGATGACGAAGGGGATCTGGACCACGTAAAACGCGACGACCCGACCAAAACCAAGCGCCGGAAACACATCGCCGTTGTCCGTAATGTCGGCGATCAGCCAGATCGCCATGAAGGAGGCGACACAGAACAAAAAAGGCGAAAGAAAATTGTGGACCACGTAGCGGTCCATCAGATCGAGACGAAAGTAGAGCAGCGCCATCACCGGGACACTGAGGATGAGCAGGGAAATGAGAAAAAGCTTTCCGAAATAAGCGGGGATCGAGGGAGTCTCCCCCGCGAGGGCTTGCCCCGAGAGGGCCGCCCGCGTTTCGAGAATGTCGGTGGGGAGCCAGACCGCGAGACTGGCGAGGGCACCGAGGGAAAGGGCGATCACCACCAATCCCTTGCGCTGCTCCTCGTCCGTGGTTTCTTTGATCCAGAAAGTGACGAGAAACGCCACCAGGGCGAGGAACACCCCGAAGCCGCGAAAGAACAGCGGGATCAGCGAAGGCAGTTTCTCCAGTCCCGCCTGGATTTCGGAGGCGCGCAAGGCCTGGCCGGCATCGCGATAATCGAGCAAGGTCCCCACAAACAGCAAGCCCAGCCAGAGCAGCATTCCCCCCGTGAAAACCCGGATCGAGAGGGACTTCTTGTCGCTGCGGTTGAGGACGGCGGACACCCGCGTCTTTGCCGCTCCGGCAAGACGCTTTCCCCATCGGGCCGGGGGGTTCCTTGTCAAAATCTCAATCATGAAGCAAAATAGGGGAGGGCGAATCTGTAGGCTTTTTTGAATGTTTGCCACTCCAAAGGAAATGATGTTCGCTGTACCCGATGGAACGGTCAAGAGCCAGATTAAATTGGGAGAAACCTCCCCTTTCCGAGACACCGCCGGACGACGGGGATGGCGCGAACACCTCGGACGCCGACGGCGGTTCCGAATCGATGGAGGATCTCGCCCGGCGCGTTCTCTTCGCCACCGACCTCGATGAAAAACTCCGTCTCGCCCGGCGTCCGCTCGCCCCGGCGGACCCGACGCGTCAAAGCCCATCGGGAACAGATTCCTGGGAAAGCGTGCTCCCGGGACGACCGGAACACCTTCGTTTTGCCTCCGCTTCCGCCGCCCGTCCCTCCCTCCCGACCCGCCCGGGACTCGTCGATGAGGCGAACCGCGGGGTTCTCCTGCATTTTTTCGCCAATCACGAACT
>CAYLJC010000383.1:0-3790 GCA_964383345.1 uncultured Akkermansia sp.
GAAGGTGCGTTCAAATACAATCCCGACCACGCCAAAGGCAAATCCACCCTCACCGGTGCCGCGCTCCTCGCCATGCAGATTTGGAAAGGTGCCGACACCGCGACCTACACGAAGGGCATGAGGTATCTCAGCGAAAGATACAAAAACCCGAGTCCCGGCGGCGATTTTTACGCCCCTTACTACAACACCCAGGCTTTTTTTCTCCACGAAGGGCCGGAGTGGGAGAACTACAATAAGCAATTCCAGCCCAAACTCCTCGACGCGCAGAACGCAGACGGTTCGTGGCTCAAGGAGGGCGGTGCCCGCAAAGATCACCAGATCCTCAACACCGCCTGGGCCATCCTCATGCTGGAAGTTTACTACCGTTATCTTCCCACGACCGACAAAGTCAGCGGACTGGAGAAGCGGTGAGGCGGGAAAGGAGAGGGGATTATTCCGTCGCCGGATAGGGCAGGGCCAGACCGCTTGTTCCGATCTCGACCGGATTCACCGTGAGCTGCTTGCCCCAATAATAGAGGTGCAAACTGGCGGTGTTCTTCGGGAAACCGTAGATCAGGAGCAGTCGCACCGCATCCGGAGCCGTCGGCGGCTGTTGCCCCTCGCCGGGGAGAGTCCCGTCGGAGGTGAGGAACTCCGCGTGCGGATCGCTCCCGTAGCTGATCATCGTGATGCCGTCGACGACTTCGATGTCATCGATATCGAAGAAAGGCGTGTGGCCCGAGACGGTCACATCCACGGCGACCAACCTCGCCTCGATCGCCGCCGCCGGATCGGGCGCAAGATGGCTGTAGCCCGTGTAGTGCCAGGCGCCATTGACCCTGACCGAACCCGACCCGAGGCCTTCCGCCTGCTGTTTCGCCCGCGCCTGCATGACCTGGTCGAGGACCTGTTTCTGCTCTTCGGCGGTAAGTTCACGCGGTTCTCCACTGACGGGAGCGGTGGCATCGGCGGGAGCGGCCGCCTCTTCCGACGGCGGGGCGGACGATTCCGGAGCCTTTTCTCCGCAGCCGCCCAGAGAGAGGACGGCGGCGAGGCCGGGAACGAGAAAGATCACGGATTTGTTCATGTGTTGGGCATTGTCCCCCGCAAGGTCCTTGTGACCGGGAAGCAACTAAAGCAAAGCTCCCCCTTTCAAAGCGGGGCGCTCGTGCGTAGACTATGACATGCAAAACGAGGTCATTGAAACGAATTTTCAGATCGCCCGGTTCGCCGACATCGCTCCCACGCCCTGCCCCTGCGGACAGTCGCGACGCGCCTTCATGAACGAAGAGAATGCGGTTGCCTCGATGCATCTCGTCGAGATCAAGCGGGACAGCGAGCTCCACTACCACAAGATCATGACCGAACTTTATTACGTGCTCGAAGGCGAGGGACACATCGAACTCGACGGGCAGATCCATCCCCTCACTCCCGGCACCGCCATCCTCATCAAACCCGGCTGCCGCCATCGTGCGGTGGGGGAAAACCTGAAAATCCTCAACCTGCCGGTTCCCAAATTCGACCCCGCCGACGAATATCCCGCCTGAGCCGTTCCCCCATGACCTCATTCAGCTCCATCGAAGAAATCGTCGCCGAGATCCGCCACGGTCGCATGGTCATCATCGTCGATGACGAAGACCGCGAGAACGAGGGCGATCTCGTCTGCGCCGCGGCCAAGATCACGCCCGACATCATCAACTTCATGGCCACCCACGGGCGCGGCCTCATCTGTGCGCCCATTTCGCAGGAGGTCGCCGAGCGCCTCGGCCTGCCCCTCATGGTGCGGCGCAACACCGAATCGCACGGGACCAACTTCACCGTTGCGGTCGATGCCTCCGACGGCGTCACCACCGGAATCAGCTCGGCGGACCGCGCCCGCACCGTCCAGGTCCTCGCCAATCCGCTCTCCGAACCACAGGATCTCGTCCGTCCCGGACACATCCTCCCGCTCCAGGCCAAACAGGGCGGAGTCCTCCGTCGCGCCGGTCACACCGAGGCCGCCGTCGATCTCGCCCGCCTCGCCGGACTGGAACCCGCCGGAGTCATTTGCGAAATTCTCAACGAAGACGGCACCATGGCCCGGCTTCCCCACCTCCTCGAGTTCGCCGAAAAACACCAGCTCAAAATCGGCACGATCGAAGACCTCATCGATTACCGTCGCAGCCAGGAGAAACTGATCGAACGCATCGAGAAAATCCAAATGCCGACCGATTTCGGGAATTTCCACCTCATCGTCTACGCCAGCACCCTCAATCCCGAAGAACATCATCTCGCCCTCGTCAAAGGTGAAATCCTCCCCGACGAACCCGTCCTCGTGAGAGTGCATTCCGAATGCCTCACCGGTGATGTCTTCGGTTCCCGGCGCTGCGACTGCGGCAGCCAGCTCCACTCCGCCCTCGCCCAGATCGAGGAAGCCGGCAAAGGAGTCCTCGTCTACATGCGGCAGGAAGGCCGCGGCATCGGTCTGGTCAACAAAATCCGCGCCTACAAGCTCCAGGAGGACGGTCTCGACACCGTCGAAGCCAACGAGCGCCTCGGTTTCGGGTCCGACCTGCGCGACTACGGCATGGGTGCCCAGATCCTCTACGACCTCGGCGTGCGCAAGATCCGGCTCATGACCAACAACCCCCGAAAAGTCGTCGGACTCGACGGACACCACCTCGAAATTGTCGAAAAAATCCCCATCAAAATCGTTCCCAACGAACACAACGAACGTTATCTCGGGACCAAACGCGACAAGCTCGGCCATTTTCTTTGAGCGGGGCAGGGGAGGGAGCGCGCTCCGTGTTGCGCGACCCGAAAATATCTCGCCGTTTTCCATCACGGGGGGTTCAACAGGCTCCTGGAGACTCCCGCAGCGGGAGAAGCTCTGAGAGTTGCCAATTTCGCATCCCTCCCCTACCTTCCGCCTCCATGAGCAAATCCGCCCCCGAATCCCCGGCCCCGACCGGGCAAGCCGGCACCGTCTGCATTGTCGCGAGCCGCTACAACAGCACCTACAGCGACGCCCTCGTCGCCTCCGCCAGCGAGACGCTCGCCCGACTGGCTCCCTCGCTGGCAGTGCGTATCGTCCGCGTGCCCGGAGCCTTTGAAATTCCCGTTGTGGTCGAGGCGGTCGCCTCCGGGGAAACCCAACCGCTCGCGATCATTGCGCTCGGGGTCATCATTCGCGGCTCGACCGCACATGCCGATCTCATCGCCGCGTCCATCACCCGCAGCCTCGCCGACACCGGAGTCTCCCATCTCATGCCCGTGATCCACGAAGTCCTCCTCGTTGAAAATGCCGCCCAGGCCGAGGCCCGCGCTCTCGGCGATGAACTCAACCGCGGCCGCGAAGCCGCCGAAGCCGCCGTCGCCATGATAGAGGTGATGGACTCCCTCGATTGACCGCCCGCCCCGATTCTTCCGATTCCCGCCCATGACCTCTCCTTCCCCGGAAACACTCGTCTTTCTCGACCGCGACACCACCGACCGGGGCGATATCGACTTCTCGGGCATCGAAGCCCTCGGTCAACTCGTCAGCCATGGCACAAGCACCCCGGCGGAGACCGCCCTCCGCCTCGCCGGGGCCGACATCGCCCTGACCAACAAAGCCCTCATCGGTGCCGCCGAAATGGACGCGGCCCCCCGCCTCAAGCTCATCCAGGTCGTCGCCACCGGGGTCAACAACATCGATCTCGACGCCGCCCGCGAGCGTCATCTCGCGGTCTGCAACGTGAGCGGCTACAGCACCGAAGCGGTCGCCCAGCACGTCTTTGCGAGCCTGCTCAATCTTTTCACCAACGTCCACCGCTTCGCCGCCGAACCGGAA
>CAYLJC010000384.1:0-2803 GCA_964383345.1 uncultured Akkermansia sp.
CTACTGATCCCGCCGCCGAACCCGGCCGAATAGTTCTCAGAAAAAGTGCTGCCCGTGACCGTCAGCGGCGCGCTGGCGGCAAATGGGGCTCTACTGTAGATGCCGTTGTTGCTGTTTCCCGAAAAGGTGCTGTCGATCACCGGTCGGATGTGATGCTCTTCGAGAAAGAGATTCATCCGCTCGAACATGGCGCGACTGCCCACGTAGATGCCCTGGAGATCGACGTTTTTGGTCACCAGAGGAAAGAGGCTGGCGTCGGGAGCCTCGAAGCCTGTGAGCACGCCGATGAGGGAAATCCTCCCGCCCGCCGCGACGGAGTTCATGGATTTTTCCAAGGTGCCCGGTCCCCCCACCTCGATGACCAGATCGACGCCGCGTTTTTCGGTGAGACGCCAGACCTCGCGATCCCAGTCGGGCGTCTCGTGGTAGTGGATCGTCTCGTCGGCACCGAGTTGTCCGGCGAGGGCGCGCTTCTCCTCGGAACCACTCGTGAGAATCACCCGGGCCCCGGCCGCTTTGGCGATCTGGAGGGCGAAAATGGAGACTCCGCCGGTGCCGAGACAAAGGACGGTATCGCCGGAACCGACCGGATCGCCGCGCTCCATCATGGCGTGCCAGGCGGTGAGGGCGGCGCAGGGCAGCGTCGCGGCCTCGACCGAAGACAGGTAGCCCGGCACCCCCACGAGGCTGTGCGCCGGAGCGACGACGGACTCGGCGAGAACTCCGTCACAGGATCCCCCGCGGGCGGCGGCGTGGTAGGCCATCTCGAAGCGACCCGATTCCCAATCCCGGAAAAAGAGCGGTGCGACCCGGTCTCCGGTTTTCCAGGCGGTGACGCCCTCGCCGATCTCTTCGACGACCCCGACGCCGTCCGAAAGGGGGATGACCGGGTCCCCTCCCCCCGAGGCGGACAGGCCCGAACGCATCAGCAGGTCGCGGTAGTTGAGGGAACAAGCCTCCATCCTGACACGCACCTCACCGGGAGCGAGCAGAGCGGGCGCGGCCTCGCGGAGAACGAGTTCGGAAGGGGCTTCATGGCGCGGTTCGAGGAGGTATTTTTTCATAATCATGCAAGAGGAGACAGTCCGAGAAATTCTTCCATCCCGGCGAGGTCGAGAGTGTTGATGACATCGGTCCGGGTGAGCCAACCCTTGCGCGCGAGGCGCACGCCGAACCAGAGATAATCGAGCTGGGTGGTGCGATGGGCGTCGGGATTGATGGCACATTTCACTCCCCGCTCCACCGCGTATTTCCACCAGCGCCAGTCCATGTCGAGACGCCAGGGGTTGCAGTTGAGTTCGATGACAGTGCCACTCGCGGCGCAGGCTTCGATGACGGCGGGGACATCGACGGGATACGGTTCCCGCTCGAGGAGGAGGCGTCCGGTGAGGTGCCCCAACATGGTCACCCGGGGATGGGTCGCCGCCTTGATGATCCGGGCCGTCATCTCCGCCTCGGACAGATTCATGACGTTGTGGACGCTGGCGACGACGTAATCCAGTTCGCCGAGAAGCTCGTCGTCGAAGTCGAGCGAACCGTCCTTGAGAATATCGACCTCGCTCCCGGCGAAGAGACGGAACCCTCCGCCCTCGTCGCGACAACGGAGATTCCATTCGCGGATCTCCGCGATCTGTTGCTGGAGCCGCTTTTCATCGAGTCCGTTCGCCTGGAACGAACTCTTCGAGTGATCGGCGATCCCGAGATACTGGAGCCCCAGATCCCTCGCCGCCTCCGCCATTTCTTCGAGGGTATTGCGCCCGTCGCTGGCGACCGTGTGGTTGTGAAAGGTGCCGCGCAGATTTTCCAGTTCGAGCAGGCGGGGCAGTTCCCCCGAGGCGGCGGCTTCGATTTCACCGGTGTTTTCCCGCAACTCCGGCGCGATGAGGTCGAGTCCGAGAAACCGGTGGAGCTGGGCCTCGTCTTCAAACACGGGTGCCTCGGGCGAGTCGCTCCCTTCGCGCGGGGCGAGCCGGTATTCGTTGAGGGTGTAGCCACGAGCGAGGGCGAGACCGCGCATCGCGACGTTGTGTTCCTTGCTCCCGGTGAAGTAGGCGAGAGCGCAGGCGAACTCGTCGTTGGCGACCGCCCGCAGGTCGCACTGGAGTCCGTCGGCCAGGTAGACGCTGGCCTTGGTGGGCCCCTTGGCGATCATACCGGTCACGCGGGGGTGGGAAACGAAGTGCTCGATGATCGCCTCGGGGTGAGCCGTCGCGACGAGAAAATCAACATCGTGGACCGTCTCCTTGGCCCGCCGGTAGCTGCCCGCGACCTCGGCACGGAGGCAATCGGGATGTTTCTGCAACGAAGCGAGGATTTCCTCCACCGGAGCGACGACATCCCCGAGACGGAAACGCTCCGCGTTCGCCTCGCGGAAAGCGATCGCCTCGAGAAGTTTCTCCGCCGTTTTTTTGCCGAATCCGGCGAGAGCGGCGACCTCCCCCGAGGTGCAGACCTCTTTGAGCCGCGCCACCGAATCCACCTGGAGGGCCTCGTAGAGCGCCTTGATTTTTTTCGGCCCGAGCCCCTGGATGCGGAACAACTCGAAAAGTCCCGGCGGAAATTCCGCTTTCAACTTTTCGTGAAATTCGAGTGTTCCCGTGGCGGCGAGTTCGTGGAGCTTCTGCCGCAGTGCTTCACCGATGCCTTTGATGCCATTGAGATCCCCTTCCCTCGCCCGCGTCACGATGTCGCCGGGGAACTGCAAGACCGTCTCCGCCCCGCTGCGGTAGGCCCGGATCTTGAACGGATTTTCCCCTTTCAATTCGAGAAGCAAGGCGATGTCTTCGAGAGTTTCAGCGAGGGT
>CAYLJC010000384.1:2813-3786 GCA_964383345.1 uncultured Akkermansia sp.
GGGTCATGACGAGGAGCCATCCTAAAACCTCCCGCTCTCCCGCGCCACCAATTTCCCTTCCCCGGCGTCCCTCTCCCGCGGAATCCCCCCTTCTCTTCCGACGCCTGACGGGTCCGCCCGGTGGATTCGTGGGTTTCGGCAAGTAAGGAAAAAGGAGTTTTAAATCCGTGATATTTTTCAGGTTGTCCCTTATATTTGCCCTTCTACGGATCCACAGGGGGAAAATCCCGCGCCCTGGGATCGCAGTCATCCATGAGCAATCGCTACGAAATCCTCGAGCAAATCGGCAAAGGAGGCCTCGGTGCTGTCTACAAGGCATTGGACACCCAACTGCAGCGGGAGGTGGCGATCAAACGAGTCCTCACCGCCGACCAGGCCACCGAGGAGGAGGTCCAGGAGGCCGCCGCCAAACTCATCGCCGAGGCGCAGACGCTCTCCAGCCTGAACCACCCGAACATCGTCACCGTCTTCGACGTGGGGCAGGATGAACAGGGCGGCTTCGTCGTGATGGAACTGCTGAAGGGCGAGACGCTCGACGAGACCGTCGCCCGCGGTGTCCTGACACAGGAGGATTTCACCGAGGTGGTCTACCAGACGATGGAAGCCCTCATCGCGGCCCAGGCCAACAACGTCATCCACCGCGACATCAAGCCGACCAACATCATGGTGATCTGGCAGGCTTCGGGGAAATTCCAGCTCAAGATCCTCGATTTCGGTCTCGCCAAATTCAGTCGCTCGCCCTCCGTCCAAACGATGGACCAGGACGAATCGGTCATGGGCTCCATCTTCTTCATGGCCCCCGAGCAGTTCGAACGAGGCGAACTCGACGCCCGCACCGACCTCTACCAGATGGGCTGCGTCTACTACAACGCCCTCACGGGGCAGTACCCCTTCAACGGGGAGACCGCGCCCCAGGTGATGAACGCGCACCTGCAGCACCGCGTCATTCCGCTCGAGCAGGTGCGGCCGGACC
>CAYLJC010000385.1:0-3762 GCA_964383345.1 uncultured Akkermansia sp.
ACGGACCGGAAAGTCGCCTTCGAGGCCATTTCCTTCGAGACCTTGCTGAAGATGGGTTTCATCTGCTGGCAGGGACCACACCAGACGGCTTCGAATTTCAGGATTTCGAGAGATCCGGATTCGGCGCCGGCAGGGGCGGAAAAGAGCGCGGCAAGAGCCAGGACGGGAAGAGCGAGGAGGAAGGAGCGTTTTTTCATGAAATGGAGTTTGAGATAGCAGGGAATGAATACGACCCAGGAATGCGGGTGAGCCGGGAATTCGAGGGACTGTGATTCCCCTTCGACGAAAATTCCTCCTATAATGTTCAAAATTGTTTGGAAAAGAGATTTTCGGGCGGACAAATGCGGACCAAAACCGGCTCGCAATTCGGCGGCGATTCTCTACGTTCCCCTCCGGAACCATGGCAGGACGAGAAAAAGACAGCGGCGCGGTGAAAATGACCCCCATGATGGCGCAGTACCAGGCGATGCGGCGGGAATTGCCCGACGACGTCCTGCTGCTCTTCCGCCTCGGCGATTTTTACGAACTGTTCTTCGAAGATGCCAAGATCGCCTCGCCCATTCTCAACGTCGCCCTCACCAAACGCAACGGCATGCCGATGTGCGGCGTGCCCCACCACGCCGCCGAGGGTTACCTCGCCAAATTGATCCGGGCCGGCAAACGCGTCGCCCTCGCCGAGCAAACCACGGAACCCCAGCCGGGGAAAATCGTGGAGCGGGCCATCAGTCAGATCATCAGCGCGGGCACCATCGACGACCTCAACCTGCTCGACTCGGCCAAGTCCAACTACCTCGCCGCCGTTTTCCGGGCGAAAGGGCGCTACGGTCTGGCCTACATCGAGCACAGCACCGGCGAGTTCCGCCTCACCGAGTTCCGCGACCGCGCGGACCTCGAGGACGAGATCGCGCGGCTCCGCCCCGGCGAGCTGCTCTACTCCGAAGAGCAGGCCGGGGACTTCGACCTGCTCCCGAACGCACAGGGCTACGAAGCCTATTCCTTCCTCATCGACCAGGCCGAGTACACCCTGAAAGAGCATTTCAAAGTGCGCTCGCTCGACGGCTACGGCTGCGCCGGGCTGCTCCCCGCCGTCGGAGCCGCCGGAGCGATCCTCCACTACGTCGAAACCCAGTTGCGTCGCAGCGTCAGCCACCTGCGCACCCTCCAGGCCTACCGGACGGAAAACTACGTCCTCATCGACAGCGCCAGCCAGGCGAACCTCGATCTCGTCTCGAGCCGTTCCGGCGGAGTCAAATCCTCCCTCCTCGGTGCTCTCGACCGCACCTCCACCCCGATGGGAGCCCGGAAACTGCGCCACTGGGTCCTCCATCCCATCCGTGACCTCGCCGTGTTGGTGGACCGGCAGGACATGGTCGAGGCGCTCATGCGCGAACCGTTTCTCCTCAACACCCTCCGCGAGGATTTTCGCGAAGTCCGCGACATCGAGCGCACCGTCAGCCGGCTCAGCCAGGGATCGGGCAACGCCCGCGACCTCAAATCGCTCGAAGTTTCCCTGCGCAAAGCACCCGACGTCCGCGAGCATCTCGCCGCCCTCGACGGAGGTGCCCTCGCGGCGGACCTGGGTCGGCGACTCGGCGACTTCACCGTCCTCGTGGACCTGCTCGGCAAGGCCATCACGGACGAGCCGCCCGCCTCGCTGAAAGACGGCGGAATCTTCGCCGACGGCTACAGCGGGGCCATCGACGAACTCCGCCGGGCCGCCACCGAAGGCAAAAAATGGGTCGCCGATCTGCAGGCGAGCGAGCAGGAGCGCACCGGGATTCCCTCCCTCAAGATCAAGTACAACGCCGTTTTCGGCTACTTCATCGAGATCACCAAAACCCATCTCGACAAGACCCCGCCCGAGTACACCCGCAAGCAGACCATGAGCAACGCCGAGCGTTTCATCACGCCCGGACTCAAGGAGGTCGAAAACAAAATCCTCGGGGCCGACGAGCGGCTTCGCACCCTCGAATACGAAGAATTTCTCAGCCTGCGCGAGACCGTCCTCGAGTATCTCGAAGCCATCCAGACGACCGCCGCGGCCCTCGCTGAGATCGACGTCCTCGCCTCCTTCGCCGAGACCGCCCGTCTGTTCCACTACTGCCGCCCCTGTCTCGATGACACCCGCCGACTCGTCATCAAAAACGGACGCCACCCCGTCCTCGACCAGAACATCGGGGAGGAAAAATTCGTTCCCAACGACACCGGGATGGACGCCGAGGAGAACCGCTTCATGCTCATCACCGGTCCCAACATGGCCGGCAAATCGACCTACATCCGGCAGGTCGCCCTCATCACCCTGATGGCCCAGATCGGCAGCTTCGTGCCCGCCGTGAGCGCCGCGATCGGGCTGGTGGACCGCATTTTCACGCGGGTCGGAGCCAGCGACGACATCGCCAAGGGCCACTCCACCTTCATGGTCGAAATGACCGAAACCGCCCTCATCGCCAACAACGCGACCGAACAGAGCCTCGTCATCCTCGACGAAATCGGACGCGGCACCGCCACCTACGACGGTCTCTCCATTGCCTGGAGCGTTGTCGAGCACCTCCACGACCAGGTGCGCTGCCGCGCCCTTTTCGCGACCCATTACCACGAACTCACCCAACTCGCCGACTCCCGCCCCGCCCTCAACAACTACAACATCGCGGTGCGCGAGTGGAACGAGCAGATCATTTTTCTCCGCCAGATCGTTCCCGGTGCCGCCGACAAGAGCTACGGCATCCAGGTCGCCCGCCTCGCCGGACTGCCCGACTCCATCATCGCCCGGGCCAAGGAGATCCTCGCCGGACTGGAAGGGCAGACCGCCGCCCCCGAAAATGCGGAAGCGAAGGCGGCGACCGCCCCGCCCCATGCCGCCTTTGAGAAAACTCCCAAAAAGCGTGCTCCCGGCCGTCCCGACGAAACCGTCGAAGAAGGCCCCGGAGAAACGCAGATGCTCTTGTTCAGTTAGCGGAAGTTTCTTGCGATGACCCCGGAACTCAGACAGGCAATTTCCCCGCTCATGAGACAGGCGTGTCGCCTTGGCATTTGATGTGTGAGGTCGGCGGGGGAGGCAAGGCAAAATTTATTGTTCGCGGTTGCTTCGTCTTGCCGTGATCCATGCGCTGATCCTGAGAAACTTCGCAATCAGGAGAACTCCGGCACCGAGGAGGACTGCCGTCAGGAAGAGGAAGATCATCATGGCGTCGTCCATCGAATACCGGCCGCCGTTGTGAGTCGCTGAAACCATCATGCGGTAGACAGTGTCAGTCAGTCGGACGAAGGCCCAGGCAACGATCAGTCCTCCCGTGCAAATCAGGAGGGTCTCGTGCCACGGAACCCCGGCCTTCCGATCAACTTCCGCGCCGATCATGAGCCGAGCGATCTTCGGCGCAGTGAAGAAAATCGCGGCCGCGAGGACAAGGTAAAAAGCGACCATCGGCAGAAACGTCATCCACGGATTCGGAACCTGAAATTCCGGATCCTCAGGCATCATCGATACCCGCATGATCATCGTAAACAATGGTGCGGCCGCATTGTCCAGCGCTCGCACCACGTAATATAGGCCGAGCAGGCGGACGAGTGCCGTGACGAGTGAATGCAGCGGAGTCATCGGATTGTTTCTTCAGTGAACGTAGAGGATCACGGGCTGAAAAACGCATGCGTCAGTTCCGTGCATCTACTTGTTGAACTAAGCCGCTACGCGGCGGGGAGGATTGATCTTCATCAGGGAGATGAGCGCTGGGGGGTGGTCTGTCATGGGGGGATCGTAGCAGAATG
>CAYLJC010000386.1:0-3754 GCA_964383345.1 uncultured Akkermansia sp.
CGCTGACGCCGAAACAGTGGATTGAGCGAACCAACGCCAAAGGCCTCGTTTCCAAACCAGGACGCTACGGCGGCACCTTTGCTCACCGCGACATCGCCTTCGAGTTCGCCTCCTGGGTTTCGGTCGAGTTTAAACTCTACCTGATCAAAGAGTTCCAGCGTCTGCAGGAAGCCGAGCAGAAGCAACTCGGCTGGGACGTGAAGCGCAATCTCACCAAGATCAACTACCGCATCCACACCGATGCGATTCAGGCCAACTTGATTCCGCCGGAGCTGACAGGCACGCAGGTCAGCCCGATCTATGCCAGCGAGGCCGACATCTTGAACATGGCGCTCTTCGGCCGGACGGCAAAGGAATGGCGCGAGGCCAACCCGGGTGAAAAGGGCACCTCTTTTACCAGGGATTGATTCGGATTTGTGTCATTCCGGATCCGTTCCGCCTTACCGCCGCCGCGATCCCGAAGCCTCCGGCCATGAGAAAGAACATGACCAAGCCGCGGTAGGTGTCAGACGTTCGCCGCCGACGGGGGGCGTGGGTTCTCGGGTGGCGGTTTGTTTTTCGTTCATCCGCCGATGGCCCGGTCGAGGAGGTTTTTGGTGATGCGCTGCACCCGCGCGTCGGGGCCGTGCGGGCGTGAAAAATGCGACCAGGGGAGGAGGTGGCCGGGCGGCGAGCTGAGGCCCTGGTTCCAAAAGACGGTCGAGGCGTTGAAGACAAAATTGTCTTTCGGGCCGGGAAAAATCACGGCGGCGTATTTGCCTTCGCGGGTGCCGCCCGCCCAGACTTTGCCCTCGGCGAGGACCTCGAGACCTTCGCGGTCCGGGTCGGGTTCGCCGTGGTGTTCCCATCCGACGAGACCGGGAATAAAATCGCCGTCTTTCATTCCCGTGCCCTCGAAGATCCAGTGATTCGCCTTGCGGCAGGTCCAGTCGCCGCCTCCGTTGAAAGGCACGACGGAGCGGACCCCCATGATCTCGCGTTCGTCGGGCGCGGTGCTTTTTAATTCGTCGAAGAGAGCGGCGTACATGTCCACTTCGTCCTGGCGCAGTTCCCCGAAACAGCCCCGGCGGGTGAGGACACGGTTGGCGCGTCCGTCGCTCGCCGGGGAAAAGGGCGAGTCGATGAAAACGGAATTGCCGCAGAGCCAGAGCACGTTGACACCCTCTTCGATCGCCGACTTGACCCTGTCGAACTGGCGCGCATCCCAGTATTCGTCGTGCGCCACCGAGAGGAAGGCTTTGCCGCGCTCCAGCGATCCCGGCTCCAGGACATCGACGTTGCAGAGATAGGTCACGTCGTATCCCTCCTTCTCCAACCAGAAGGCGAGGGGGAACTCCCAGAGGAGAAATTCACCCGAGCCGACCGAGAGCGGATTCTGCATGATCTGCGGGTAAAGACCGTAGGGACGGTCAAAGCTGACCGCAACGCCGGGGGCATGGGCCCCGCGGGGATCGGTGTAGAGCGACTCGTTTTCGGGCCAGCGGTTGTAGGCTTGGGCGGTGTTGTCGCTGGTTTGGAAAATGATGTCGGCACGGCGGTTGTCGCGGACGACAAAAATCGTGTAGCTCTGCCAGTAGGGTTCGGATTCGGATTCCGGCAGGGTCGAGAGTTTGCCGAGATAAACGCCGCTGGGCCAGTCTTCCGGGATGGTGAGCCGGGCGGAGCTGTCCCACTCACATTCGCGCAGACGATTCTCCGGTTTCATTTCGGGAGTCGGCTGGGTTTTGCCCTCGAAAGGACCGAGGCGGGTCATGTGCCGCCCGCCGGTTCCCCCGTAGTAGCCGAGACGATAGACGTCGATGGTGAAGCGCCGCGCCGGTTCGGTCGAAACAAAAAAGTCGAGCGTTTCCCCGGCACGGATCGATTGGTGCGAGACGTATCCCTCGATCAGGGAAGTGCGGTATTTTCCCTGGTTGATGCGGACCCGGGTGAGCTGCCAGTCGGTCGTGCCGGGTTTGGCGTTTTCCTCGCGAATCAGGTTGGGTTTTGCTTCGGCGGCGGGAGAGCGGGCTGCCGAAAACGCCAGGGCGGGCGCGGTGGCCGAGGCGATGAAAGAACGTCGGGTCGGTTTCATGATTGTTTTGGTAAAGGAAAGCGAGTCGCGCGGCAAGGGCGCGAAAGCGCGGAGTCTTTCACCACGCCGTCCATCCGCCGTCGACGAGCAGGTTCTGCCCGGTGACGTAGCTGCTCGCTTTGCTGGCGAGAAAAACGAGGGCGCCTTTCAGCTCTTCGGGTCGTCCCATGCGCCCCATCGGCGATTTGGCGGTGAGGCGTTCCACCATCTCGGGAGAGGCGGCGGGTCCGGGAAAGGGGCCGGGCGAGAGGCAGTTGACCCGCACGCCGTCTTTGGCCCAGTAGACCGCGAGGTGACGGGTCATGTGAACGATGCCTCCTTTGAGCGCATGATAGGCGACGGGGCTGGCGGGGACGATTCCGTCGTAGGCATCGGGGTAGGAGCCGACGACGCCATACATCGAGCCGATCATGACGATGCTGGCCCCGCCGCTGCGGCTCACGGCGTGGTCACGCACCAACCGGGAGAGGAGAAAATAGCCGGTCGCGTTCCCGAGGGTGCGATGGAATTAGTCGGCGGTCACCGTGTGGAGGTCGGAGGCGTTGGCGGCGTGTCCGTTGTTGATGAGGATGTCGATGCGGCCGGTGTGGGCGAGGGCATCGGCGAATCCCCGCTTGATCGAGTCCTCGTCGAGGTGGTCCAGAACCACCCCGTGATGCTGGTTGTTTCCCGTGCTCGGCAAGGCGGCGGCGGCTTCCGAGGCGCGGACCCGGTCGCGGCTGGTGGTGATGACATGGGCTCCGGCCTCGGCGAGGGCGCGGGCCATGGCACCGCCGAGCCAGCCTCCGGCACCGCTGATGAGGGCGGTTTGACCGGTGAGGTCGAACAAGTCGGGGATGGTTGCTTCGGAGTTCATGCGCCGGTGTTGTCGTTGCCGCTACGCGTCGATGGTCTGCCAGTTTCCCTCGCGCAGACTGCGGTGGGAGGCGAGGTTGACCTCGAGGGTGCGGATCGCTTCAGAGAGGGTGCAGAGGACTTCGCCTTTTCCCTCGATCGCATCGAGAAAGGCTCCGTTCTGCCGCCGGTACATCACGTCGACATCGGGCATCTCGACGGCTTCGTGATGCCAGGCTCCGTTCGGGTCGGTCATCCAGGACCAGCGTTTTTTTGCATATTCGGCCCGGACGGTGCCGTCTTCGCAGACGACCGTAATGAGGACTTCGTTGGGGTGCTGGTAGAGGTTCAGCACATAACTTCCCATGACTCCGCCGTTGTCGCCCTGGCGCACCAGCGAGTGGACGGTGTCCTCGACCGAAACGCCCTCCAGAATCTGGTGGTCGGCGTCGGTCATGACCCGGCGGATCGGGCCGGCGAGCCAGTCGCCGAGATTGTAAAAATGGGTGATCATGTCGTTGATCGCTCCGCCGCCCAGTTCGGGCTTGGCGAAATAGACGTCGCGGTAGGCGGGGCGCAGGGTGGCGAAGGCCTGGCCCGAGGCGGTGCGGATCTGGAGGATGCGGCCGAAACGACCGGTGTCGAGCGCTTCTTTCATGGCCTCGACGGCGGGGTGGGCGCGGTGGACGTATCCGACCGCGACGGTGAGTTTTTTTTCCGCGATGATCCCGACGAGTTCCTCGATGCCGTCGCCGGTGAGGCTGAGCGGTTTTTCGATGAGAAGGTGGACTCCGAGTTTGGCGAGCCGGGTGGCGATGGGGATGTGCGTGGGAGCCGGAGTGGCGA
>CAYLJC010000387.1:0-3738 GCA_964383345.1 uncultured Akkermansia sp.
CCTCAATGAATTCCAGGTCAATCCCGAGGACCTCGAAGGCATCGAGGAAATCGGAGCCGAGGCCCGCTTTGGCCAGATCGAGCGCGACGGAAAAAAACTCTTTCGCTACCGCGCCAGTGACGTGCGCATTTATTTCGAGGTTTGCGAGGACCACCACTCCGTCATCGTCCATCGCGTCCTCAACAAAAACACCTTCCAGGATTTCCTCTACCGCGCCAACCTGCCGGTGGGTGACGACGCCTCCCTCGCCAAGTCGAAGCAATTCTGGGCCCTGATCGAGGAAGGGGAACGGGCCCGCCGCGTCTAAGAAATACCCCCACGGAACCTCATGTCCGGTCTCCTCCATCAAATCGACTCAGACGAATCCTCGCGCCGCGAGGCGTTTCCCGCCTGCCGCGACCGCATTTTCCTGGCCCATGCCGCCGTCGCTCCCGTGCCGCAAGTCGCGGCGCGGGCGATGAACGACTTCAACGACGCTTCCGCCACGGGAGAGCTGGACTACTCCGAGGTGCTCCTCCAACGCATGAACGAGGTCCGCGCCTCGGCGGGCACCTTGTTGGAATGCGATGCCTCCGAGATCGCGCTCCTCGGACCGACCAGCCTCGGTCTCAGTCTCGTCGCCAACGGTATCGCCTGGCAACCCGGTGACGAGGTCGTGACCTATCTCGACGATTACCCCGCCAACGTTTACCCCTGGAAAAATCTCGAACGCCGCGGAGTCAAGGTCGTTTACCTGCGCCCCCGCGAGATTGGTGAGATCACCCCCGAACTGGTTCGCGACGCGATCACCCCCCGGACGAAACTTCTCGCCCTCGCCTCCTGCCATTTCCTCAGTGGTTTCCGGATCGACCTCGAGGCCATCGGCGACCTGGCGAAAAAACACGGGATCCTTTTCTCCCTCGACGCCATCCAGACCGTCGGAGCCTTCCCCACTCCGGCCCGACACGTCGATTTTCTCAGCGCCGATTCCCACAAGTGGATGCTGGGCCCGATGACCGCCGGGGTCTTCCGCGTGGCGCGGGAATGTCAGGAAAAGCTCCACCCTTCCCTTCTCGGTGCCTGGAACGTGAAATCCCCCCAATTCCTCGCCCGGGATGCCGTGGACTTCGAGCCTGGCGCGCGACGTTACGAACCCGGCGTCCTCAACGCCCAGGGACTCGTCGGGATGCAGGCCTCCATCGATCTGCTCACCGGACTCGGGATCGACACGGTGGCGAAGCGCCTTCTCGACCTCAAGGCGATGCTCTGCGCCGGACTCGACGAACTCGGCTTCGACATCCTCGGTCCCCGCGGCGGGAGCGCCGCCTCCGGGATCACCAGCTTCACCGACCGGAACAATCCCGAACGGATCCCCGCGTTGTCCGCCGAACTGACCCGGCGGAACATCGTCACCAGCTTCCGCCACGGACGGGACGGCACCCCCTACATCCGCCTCAGCCCGCACTTCTACAATACCCCCGCCGAAATATCGCGGATTCTGGCCGTTCTTCGTGAGGCTTGAACTTGACGAAGCCGCAACTTGCGTCTTGTATCGGAACAGTTTTTGCACTGGAAACTCCGGGCTTCGTGTATCAGAGTTTCCGAGGGGATAACACCCGCCATTGTATCATTTCAACCGAGAGGGCCGACCGCTGTGGACTTCAGAGACATTAAAAAATCGTAGAGCTCATGGACCAGCATGGGCTGTCGCAGTTCAAGCTGGAGCAGGATGACACCAAGCTCGAACTGAAAAAGGGCGGCGAGCTCGATATGAAGGCGATCCAGCAGTGGATGGCCTCGGCTCCCGCACCGCCATACATGCCTTCCTACGCCGGCGCACCTCCCGCGCCCGCCGCCCCGGCGACTTCCGCCCCTGCGGATGGAGCGCTTCCCGAAGGAACTCTTCCCGCGGGCGTGAAGGAAGTGACCTCTCCCATGGTCGGCACGTTTTACGCCGCCTCCTCTCCCGACGCCGAACCCTTTGCCACCATCGGCACCAAAGTCACCGCCGACAGCACCGTCTGCATCATCGAAGCGATGAAGGTGATGAACGAGATCAAATCCGAAATCGCCGGCGAGATCATCGAAGTCCTCGTGGAGAACGGCACCGCCGTCCAGTACGGCGAACCTCTCTTCCGGGTGAAGACCTCCTGAACCCCTCCGACGCGCCTCCCCTCCCGTAGCGGGGAGGCACGATTGAAAACACCATGTTCAAGAACATTCTCGTAGCGAACCGGGGTGAAATCGCGCTCCGGGTGATCCGTGCCGCCAAAGAACTGGGGATACGAACGACAGCCGTTTACTCCGAGGCCGATGTCGATTCGATGCATGTCCACCTCGCCGATGACGCCATCTGCATCGGACCCGCCCCCAGCGCGGATTCCTATCTCAACATGCAGGCGATCCTCTCCGCCGCCGAGATCGCCAACGTCGATGCGATCCATCCCGGCTACGGTTTCCTCTCCGAAAATCCCCGCTTTGCCGAACTCTGTGAGAGCTGCAACGTCAAGTTCATCGGTCCTTCCGCCCGGATCATTTCCCTCATGGGAGACAAAAATCAGGCCCGTGCCACGGCCACCCGATACGGGGTTCCCATCACCCCTGGCTCCGACGGGATCGTCGAGACCGAGGCCGAAGCGATTCGCCTGGCCGAACAAATCGGGTATCCCATCATGATCAAAGCCACCGCCGGCGGCGGGGGACGCGGGATGCGTCCGGCCCTGAACAAAGCGACTTTTGTCAGCGCCTTCCACGCCGCCCGCAACGAGGCCCAGGCCTGTTTCGGTTGTCCCGATGTTTATCTCGAAAAATTGGTCGAAAATCCCCACCACGTCGAGTTTCAGATCGTCGCCGACAGCCATGGCAACGTGAAAGAACTCGGGGAACGCGACTGCTCCATGCAGCGTCGCAACCAGAAAATCATCGAGGAAACGCCCTCCCCGCTCCTCAGCCCCGAGCTGCGCCGACGCATGGCCGAGGCCTCCGAGACCCTCGTGCGCGAGATCGGCTACGAAAACTGTGGCACCATCGAATATCTCGTCGACAACAACGAGAACTTTTATTTCATGGAGATGAACACCCGCATCCAGGTGGAACATCCCATCACCGAAGAAGTCCGCGGATGCGACCTCATCAAAGAACAGATCCGGGTCGCTGCGGGCATTTCCCTCTCCGAACACGTCATTCTCAGCAAGCCGCGCGGACATTCCATCGAGTGCCGGATCAACGCCGAGGATCCCTACAACAATTTTGCCCCCAGCCCCGGCAAGATCAATCTCTTCTACACCCCCGGCGGCCGCGGCGTCCGCGTCGACACCCACGTCTACAGCGGCTACGAGGTCCCGCCGAACTACGACTCCATGATCGCCAAGCTCATCGTGACCGGTGCGACCCGCGAGATCGCGATCGCCCGCATGATCCGTTCACTCAAGGAGTTCATCATCCGCGGCATCAAAACCACGATTCCCTTCCAGGCTTCCATTCTCGAGCACGCCGCCTTCCGCAACGGAAAATACGACATCTCCTGGGTCGAGAATTTCCTCGCCTCCCATCCGAGTCCTCCGGAACTTCCCGATTTCATGCGCGAAGAGTGAGCCGCGCCCGCCGCCGAAGGACCGACGGACTCCGATCCCCCGCGGATCAATGCCCGTGCCCCTCATGGGAACCGCCGATGCCGCCCCTTTGCAGTTGCATCTGGAACCAGGAGACATGTTCGCTGCCGATGATGTCGTCCTGATGGTAGTCGTATTGTATCCTGGC
>CAYLJC010000388.1:0-3732 GCA_964383345.1 uncultured Akkermansia sp.
CCGGCGCGATGCGGTAGATCCGTCCCCGGTCGTTGCCGCTGTTGAGGTCGAGGTGTTTTTTGATCGGCTCGGGGAGCGACCAGGGATGTTCGATGACCTCGCGGTACATATCGGTGACATAGAGGCAGCCGTCGGGTCCGCTGGTGATGCTGGTGGGGCGGAACCAGTAGTCGGTGCTGCGGATGAATTCGGTTTTTTCCTCGGGATCGGGGCGGGTTCCGACCGGCTGGACCGAATCCGGCGACGTGCTCATGACCTTGCGGTGAATGAGATTGCTCCCGACATCGCCGATGAAGGCGTTGTCACGGAACTCCGGCGGGAAGGCGTCGCCCCAATACATGTGGATGCCCGAGGCGGCCACGAGGAAACCCGAAACCCGTCCTCCGCCCTCGACGATCCCTTTGACCACCCCGGCGACACGCCAGCGGGTCCGCACGATGCGCCAGGGTTCGTCGGGACTGATGCGGTACACGGTCGGAGCCGGTCCGTCGGCGGCTGCGTTGACGAGGGGGGCGGGCAGGCTGAACCAGGGATTGGTCTTGGCTTGCTGGCGTTCGTAGGCGACCCAGATGAGGTGGCGCGAGTTGCTACAGACAAAACGGCGTCCGAGGGAATCAAAGCTCATCCCGTACTGGGCGGTGCCGCTTTCCTGACGGAGATCGAGTTTTTCGGGATCGAAGGAGAAATCGGCCCCGCGCAGGGAGACGGCCTCGAAAGAAGGATCGTCGGGACGGGTCACGGTGCCGCCGTTGCCCGCCGTGGCCCCCCAGATGCGGTTGTCGGGTCCCCAGCGCAGGCTGTTGAAGAGCGCCTGCATGTTCAGCCGGATGTCTTTGCCCCCGCCGAATCCGGTGAAGACGGTGCGTTCCTTGTCGCAGATGCCGTCGCCGTCGGTGTCTTTGAAATAATAGAGATCGGGAGTCGCCCCGACAAAAACGCCCCCGTCATAACAGAGGATCGCGCTGGGCCATTTCAATCCGTCTTTGAAGATGATGCTTTTTTCAAAAACACCGTCGTCATCCGCGTCGGTGAGCAGGCGGATGCGGCAGGCGGCGGCCTCGCGCCGCTCGGAGTAGCCGATCATTTCCACCACGTAAGCCCGTCCCTTCTCGTCGAAAGTCATCGCGATGGGATCGGTCACATCGGGTTCGTGTGCGGCGAGAGTGAGGCGGAATCCCGGGGCCACTTCGAAGGTGGCGAGGGCGTCGGCGGGTTCGGTCGCGGGAGCGCGGGGGAATTCGTCGGCGGAGATCTCGGGTCCCTCCTGCGCGGAGGCGAGGGCGCTGAAAACAAGGAAACCGCTGAAGAAGAGGAAATATTTCATCATGTGAATCTCGGACCGGAGGAATCTGGCGGCCAATGGCCCCGATGACAACGCCAAAAACGGCGGGATCAGGGGAAAGGGGCTCCCCCGGCACAATGGAATGCGACATTCCCGCTCTTCACGTTTCAAGAAGCACGCCCTGTTGGACTCGAACCTGTGACCTGTCTGCCGTAGATGGCATGGCTACCTATCCCCACACTCGTCACGACCCTGCCCTCGATGTAGAAGATGGCGCGGAAGTCCCCGTCGAGACATGCGCTGTAGATGGTCCGCCTGTAGCGGGCCGACAGACTGTTGATTCGGTGGGTTCCGAGGGACGGGTGGAACGGGTTTTCCCGGAAGACCTTGAATTTCTTCCGCGCCATCGTCTGCCTGGCCTCGTCGAGCTTGTCAAAGGCTTTCCAGAATTCTGGTGTGGCCCGGAATTCCCGGTCCGGGCTACTTGGCGGAGGCGAGGCGGGCATGAAATCCTTGGTCGAAATCCTCCGTCTCACCGTTCATTGCTTGCTTCATGGATTCCAGGAATTCCTCGGGGATGTCGGTCTGCGTCTCCGGCGAGCCGTGCCATTGGTGCAGGAGGTCCACAAGGGCCGTGATCTCCTTCTCGGCCTCTTCCAGCGCAGGAACCGAAGTGTCGAAGGGAAGGTCCGTTTTGCTGCCGAAATGCTTTAGAATGAGCATTTGGAGTTCGCAGATGGATTCGGAGATTCGGAACCGGTGCATCCACAGGTCGCCGAGGCAGATTTCATCTTCGGAGTGGTAGAGACGGGACGCGGCGACCTCCTTGATCTGCGAGATCGCCTCGCGCCATTCGAGGAATTGCTCCTCGAAGGTGGGTTCCTCCTTCTTCGGCTCCCAGGGGGAGTCCGGGATGACTCCACCCGCAAATCGGCGGGTTCCGGCGCCGGGTGTGAATTCGGCAACCATGGTGGGTTCGGAGTTATCACTCATTTTTGATGCCACTTTTACCGGGTAAATCTAGAGCAAATGAGGGCGACAAACAAGAGGAAAAGGGGTGGCTGACACGCACTTCAATCCCTTGCAGGACATGAGGCTATCTCGTAACTGACTTCCTTTTCAGGAAGCACGCCCTACTGGATTCGAACCAGTGACCTACGGATTAGAAATCCGTTGCTCTATCCAGCTGAGCTAAGGGCGCGAATGCTTGAAAATGGGTTTGTTCTGGTCGCTTTCCGGGAGGTTTGCAACCGGATTTTCCGCAGCCAGGGCATCCCGGCCAGGCCCGCGTAATGTCGAGAGAGAACCAAACCCCCAAACTTGCTCCATCGCAACAGCGAAGACCATGCCGGATTGCCTTTCAAGAGACCATCTTGCCCCCCTTTTTCCAAGCAGAATGACGGCAGCGTACACAGGAAAACGGGTCGATTTCGATAAAACAAAAATCGGGATCGGAAAAATACAACGGGCCGTCAAGGAGGGAGGAGGTTCGATCCCGAAAATAGATCGCTTGTGAATGCATTCACTCCCGGTACCACCGCGCCTTGTAGACCCGCATCTCCGGAAAGGCGAGGCGCTGGTCGGGGCGATGCAGGTTGACGTGGTGGGTCCACCAGCGTTCCTCGGGCACGGTGTAGAGATACTGTCCGTCGGCGGCGAGGTTGAGGCTCTTGATGTTTTCCGCGTCGGGGAAGCCGTCGATTTTGGTAAAGCGCTCCGTCTCCAGGTCGAAGCGCCAGGCCCCGGTGTGTTCGGTGAGGAGAAAGTGGCGTCCGTCCGGTTCCAGGGTGAGATCGTGACCGCTCTGGCCGGGGATCTTCCATTCGCGGAGGCGCTTCAGCGTTCCGCCTTCCACCTGGTATTCCCGCAGGACGTCGTAGCCCAGGGCGAAGAGGGTGCGGCGTTCTTCGTGCCAGACAACTCCGTGCGCGGAATGCAGCGCGTCGGTGGCGATGGGATCGTTGCCGACCGCCGGGTCGAAGAGCATGAGCCGATTTCCTTTTTCGTGCGTGGAGGCGGCGGCGGCGACAAGTCCGCCGGGCAGCAGCTCGATGGAATGGGCATTGGGGACGTGGGTGTGGAAGAGACTGCGGTTTTTCTCCAGATCCCAGAGGACCACGCCGCCGGAGGAGGAAGAGATGAGCAGACGGGTCCCGTCCGCCACCGGTTTGACATCGTCGACGGAGTTGAAAAAGCGGGTCCGGTAGGTCTCCGGCAGGTCCTCCACCTCGCGGGCGTCCCAGGTCCAGAGGATGTGGGGTGTCGTCCCCTGCGAACGGGCCGGATCGACCAGATGCACGAGGGTGTCTCCACAGACAAGGATGGTCCGCTCTTCCACCGGGCGGGTCTGGGAAAGGACCGGCGAGGCGGCGAGGAGGAGACCGCAACAGCAGAGGAGGGAGAGGGGGAAGAGGCGGGACATGGGTTCTCGGCGGGGTGGGCGGGGAGAC
>CAYLJC010000389.1:0-3713 GCA_964383345.1 uncultured Akkermansia sp.
GCGCATCAACTCAGGACCATGCCGCAACTCAATCGGCTCAAACTGCTCTACGCCACCCAGAAACGGGAAGACCGGCCCCAGCGCGTCCCGGTGCCGGAGTATCTGCTCTTTGTCAATCACGCCGAACTGATGACGCGAACCTACGAGCGTTTTCTCGAAAATCAGATCCGTCGCGAGTTCCCCATGGAGGGACTTCCCTTCGTCTTCCGGGTCCGTTCCCGTGTCTCGGAAACCAAAGACGGACGCAAACCCTCCCCCCGGGGGAGCAAATCCAACCGCGCGGGGCGTACGGGCAAACCGTCTCGAGCGCGGACGGGAAAATCGACGAAGCCCCCGACCAACCGCGCGCGTCCCGGCAAGTAGACGAGAGACAAAGAGGGAATGAAGCGGATCAGCGCGAGCGGATCTCCTCGATCTCTTCGGGTGAGGCGGGCAGGACATTCATCTTCGCATCGTCAGGAATCTCGACCTGGGGATTCTCCTCGTAGAGGTAGGACTCCATGATCATGTAGACCTTGCCCCGGCTGTTCGGCCGGTAGGTGCGCGCCCCGAAGGCTCTCGTGATTTTGATCGGCTCCTCGCCGGTCTCGATTTCGAGGACAAACTGCTGCTGCCCGGTGAGCCCGAAGGTCGGGTCCACCTTGCGCATCTCGGTCTGAATCTCGACGAGGGGGCGGAAAAGTTCCTGATAGGCCACCTTGCCATCCTTGATCTGCGGAGGCGAGACCTTGGGGACTTCGAGATCGACGAAAATATTGAGCGAGCCGCGCGGCTGATTGGCGACGAGATCGGGATTTTTTTCGATGAGCTCCTTCTTGTTCGGCACCTCGATGAATCCGTCGTTGTCCACGACCAGCACGAGGGGCGCGTCTTTCACGTCGAGGAAGAGCTTGAGATCCTTCGGCGTGACATTGGGATTGCGGCTCTGGATGCGGAGCTTGTAGCTCTCCGCATCCGGCTTGGCGCGGGCGTCACTCTGGGCGATGCGGAGGAGCTGCACGTAGGGCAATCGGGCGAGATCATTGAACTCGGCGGGACGCCCCGAAAGCGTCTCGGGAGGATTCGCCGGAGCGGTGGGCGCGTCCTCCGCGTCGAGGCCCGCGACGGCCCAGACGGCGAGGACTGACGCGTAAACAAAGGCAGGCAGGCGTTTCATATCGACGTATCTGCCGCGAATCTACCGAAATCCGCCGCGAATAGCAACTCAAGTCTCCGCACCAATCCGCTTCTCCCAATACAACCGCATCCCGTCGGCGCACATCGCGGTTCCGTTGATGGCCTCGTAACGATCCCAGAGGTCCCGAGGGAGTTGATGGCGGAAGGCCTGCTCGAACTGGAAGGCCTCGTAGGCGACCTGGAGGCTGAGTTCGTCGAATTTCTCCGCGAGGCGTTGCCGGACAAAGTCGGCGTTTGTCTCCACCGCCTCCGCGTAGTCCGCCAGGTGGGCATCAGGATCGGGCACCGCCCCGAAATGCGTCAGGTACAGTGTCGCCGGAGCGAGCGCACGCAGTTTCGCGACACTGGCGAGCGTGTGGACCAGATCGAACTGGGGAGGCGCCGAAGTCACCGATGTATACGCATTTTCCCCGAGTCGCGCCCCCGCCGCATCGCCCGCGAAAATCGTGTCGCCAATGCGGAAGGCGTGGTGGTGAAAGGCGTGCCCGGGCGTCTCGATCGCCTCAACCCGGAGCCCGGCGATGTCCACCGCCGCTCCGTCGGAGAGCGGACGAATCCACTCGGCCGGTGCCGGGACCATCGCGCCCCAGAGCGCGTCAAAACGATCGCCATAGACCTCGCGAGCGCTCGCGACGAGACGGGCCGGATCGATGAGATGACGGGCTCCCCTCTCGTGGACATACACCGGAATCCCCCGGGCGGCGAACCAACCCGCCGCTCCGGCGTGATCGAGGTGGATGTGGGTGACAAAAAATCCCGCGAGCTCCTCCGGCGCGAACCCGTGGCCGGAGAGACCCGCGAGGAGAATGTCCCGCGTGGATTCGGGGCCTGTCTCGATGAGAATCGTCCCGTCCGGTCCCTGCACCACAAAAGCGGCGATGACCCCCGGAATATTCTGAAACTGCAAATCGATCACTTTCACCTCCATCTCGCACTGATGGGCCGGTTCCCCCGCCTTGGCCAACGCAAACTTGGCGGGGAACTCCAAAAAAATCGCGGATTTTTTCCGGAAAGCCCGACATCCGGACTTTCCCCGCCTCCGATGGAGCCGCCTCCCCCCCACCCCGTTCGGGCCAGCCCGGGCCGCCTTGAAACCGCCGATTTTTCGGGTTGGGGTTTTTCCACGGACTGCTAGATTGCGCCTCCATGAGTTCCGAAACCCTCTCTTCCCCGCCCACCGACCACACCGATCCCGTCAACACCCGCATCCTCGCGGTTTCCGAGGATCTCGTGAGCGGATTCCAGCGCCAGCCCTTCCAGCACATCGCGGAAAAATCCGGGGTGGAGTTGGAGACGGTGCTGGCAAGAATCCGGGCGATGCTCGAGGCGGGAGTAATCCGGCGCGTTCGGCAGACTCTCCTCGCGACGAAACTGGCCCACGGTGCCCTCTGCGCCTGGAAGGTCGATACGGACAAGCTCGATGCGACCTTCGACTTCATGTTCAAAGAGGATCCCTTCAGCGGCCACGTCGTGACCCGCTCGACGGATCGCGAGATTTCCGGCAGTGATTACAAACTCTGGACCACTCTGAAAGTGCCTCAGGGCGAGTCCCTCGAAGAACACGCCGAAGTCCTCCGACGCCTCACCGGAGCGCACGAATTTGTCCTCATGCCGGCCCACGGCATTTTCGCCCTCGGGGTCGGCCATGTGCGCCGCAAGTCGATGGAACCCGGAGCCCGCTCCGAAGCACCGGCGCAAATGACCACCACCACCACCGTGCAACTCGAACCCGACGAATGGAAAGTGCTCCTCGCCCTGAAAGAGGAACTGACTCCCGCCGAAATCTGCGAGGATCCCTGGGGCCCCCGCGCCGATGCCATCGGCTTCGACCGGGACCGGTTCTATGAAATCGGGGAAGAGTTGAACCGTAAAAAGGTTATCGGACGTTTTTCCACTTTTCTTGAGCATGTCAAACCCATTCAAAGCGGTCAACGGGTGACCCGTTTCAACGCCCTCTTTCACTGGAAAGTGCCCGAGGGAATGCAGGAAAAGGCCGGTTCCGAGGTGGGGCGGCACCTCATCATGACCCACTGCTACTGGCGGGAGGGCGGCCCTCGCTTCGGCGGGGTCAACATCATGGGTGTCGTTCACGGAACGGACCGGGACCGCGTCCTCGAACACAAGGCGGCCATCGACGCCCATCTCGCCGACGTCGGCATACCACTGGAATACACCAATGTCTTCTGGGGCGGCCGCAGCGAGATCAAACCCTCGGAAATTTCTCCGAAAATCTATCGCGAATTCCACGAAAAGTGGAAGGATGCCGCTCCAGCCCTCTGATTTTCCCGATCCGGTTCCCGCTCTCCATGAAAGTCCGCGAAATCGCCCGTCTCGCCCGCATCGCCCTCTCCGACGAGGAGGCGGTGCGCTATCAGGAGCAAATGGACCACATTTTGAAATACCTCGAACAACTCGACGCCATCGACGTGAAAATACTCGACGCCGTTCAGGCGGACGGGCGGATAACCAAGCTGGCGTTGGCGGAGAAAGTTGGGCTTTCCGCGACGCCCGCAGGGTTGAGGCTGCGCAAGCTGGAA
>CAYLJC010000390.1:0-901 GCA_964383345.1 uncultured Akkermansia sp.
CGTGCTCGGTTTTGATCTCACGGAGCGGCTCGGCCTTTTCACGGAGTATGTCGGTGTGGCCGGTCCGACACCCTATCAGGCCTACGCCTCCACCGGGTTGACCTTTTCTCTCCACCGCGATTTTATCCTCGATACCGGAATCCAAATCGGACTGAACGACGGGCCGAAGACCTGGGGATCTTCGCCGGCTTCACGAGACGGTTCTGAATTGCGCCCAATCTCCACCCGCGTTTCCCTCCCGGCGCAAACAAGTCCTGTCCGGATCGCCGGATTCTGCTTCATTGGTTTCGCATGATGATTCGTCTGTTTTTCCCTGCCCTGCTCTTGTCTTTTCTTCTGCCCGCGCTCCCCTCCGACGCGGGCGACTGGCCGTGGTGGCGCGGTCCCGACCGCAACGGCGTCGCCGATCCCGATCAGAACGTCCCGACTGAATTCGGTCTCGAAAGTCATCACAAATGGTCCGTCGATCTCCCCGGTCGTGCCCACGGCTCCGCCTGCGTGGTCGGAGACAGGGTTTTCATCGCCTCGGCCGACGAGAAAAAACAACTCCAGTCCCTGCACGCCTTTGACCGGACCACCGGCGAGGCGCTCTGGACCAGGGTCATCCACAAAAACGGCATGACCCAGAAAAGCCACAAAAAAGCCTCGTGGGCCTCCGGCACGCCCGCCTGCGACGGCGAACGGGTCTACATCAATTTCATCACCGGCGACGCCGTCCACACCACCGCGCTGGATCTCGAGGGCAACCCGGTTTGGCAGACAAAAATCACGGACTACATCATTCACCAGGGTTACGGCTCTTCCCCCGCCATTTATAAAAATCTCGTCATCGTCTCGGCCGACAACAAAAGCGGCGGAGCCGTCGCCGGGACCACGCCGCGACCTGGCGAACGCGACCGCG
>CAYLJC010000390.1:911-3713 GCA_964383345.1 uncultured Akkermansia sp.
TCACCGGAACCGACCGGGTCACCAGCCTCGATCCCCTCACCGGAAAAGTGAACTGGGAGATCGAAGGAGCCACGACCGAATGTGTCACCTCGACCCCGACCGACGGCACCCATATCTACTCCAGCGGCGGCTATCCGAAAAGCCACGTCGCCGCCATCGCCGCCGACGGATCGGGGAAAATCGTCTGGGAAACCAACGACCGCGTCTACGTGCCCTCGATGCTGGTGAAGGATGGTTTTCTCTACGCCACGATGGACAGCGGCGTCGCGATCTGCCTCGACGCCGCCACCGGGGAGGAAAAATGGAAAGGCCGACTCGGCGGCAACTTCACCTCGTCGCCCGTCCTCGTGGGAGATCGGATCCACGCGGTGAACGAATCGGGCGACTACTACATTTTCCAGGCCGATCCCGCCGGCTTCCGGATCCTCGCGAAGAACAAAGTCGGTGACGAGGTCTACGCCACCCCCAGCGTCAGCGGCGGCAACGTCTTTCTCCGGGTCGCCTTTTACGAGGGAGAAACGCGGAGCGAGAAGTTGATTTGTTTCGGGGAGTGACGGAACGCATCACCGCCCCACCACCGCCTCCTCCACTTCCCAGCGGTGGTAGGCATGGACGTAGCCCGGACATGAGGCGACCAGCTCCTCGTGGGTGCCGTCGCCGGTCAATTCACCCTCTTCGAGGAAAAGAATCCTCGGCGCCTGCCGCAGGAGGTCGATGCGGTGGGTCACCAGCATCGTGGTTCCGGCTCCTTCCCGGGTTCGTTTGAGGATCGAATCATGAATGAGCGACTCGCTCTCCGGCTCGACGCTGGCGGTGGGTTCGTCGAGAAGAAGTATTTTGGGATTCGTCAGGAACGCCCGAGCCAAACTGAGCCGTTGCCGCTGCCCGCCGGAGAGTTTGACTCCGTTCTGTCCCACCCGCGTCTCGTAGCCCTGCGGCAGATCAAAAATAAAATCGTGGGCGTTGGCGGAGCGGGCCGCCGCTTCGATTTCCTCCGTCGTCGCGCCGGGTTCGCCGTAGCGCAGATTCTCCCGCACGGTCCCGTCGAAGAGATAATTTTCCTGGCCGACGTAGCCGATCGCTCCCCGGAGATCGGCAAAGCGAAGCTCGCGCACGTCGAGACCATCGACCGTGACCCGTCCCCCGACGACATCGTAAAAACGCGGCACGAGATTCAGGAGAGTGCTTTTCCCCGATCCGCTGCTCCCAGCGATCGCGACAAATTCCCCCGACTCAATCCTGAAACTGACTCCGCGTAAAATGGGCTTCGCGGCGACGTAGTGGAACGCCACCCCGGAGAACTCGATCCTCCCCTCGGGTTCCCGCCACGGCAGGGCGTCGGATTTTTCCTTCACCGCGACGGGAGTGTCGAGGAGTTCGAGGACACGTTGGGCCGCCGCCCGCGCCCGCTGCAGGATGTCGCTGGTCAGGGCGATGGTGCGGATGGGACTCTGCAACCGCCACCAGAACCCCCGGTAGGCGAGCAGCGCGCCGAGGGTGAAAAGTTCGCTGCCCTCCATGATGAGCCATCCCCCGACTCCCAGCATGATGAGATTGTTGATGAAACCAAAGAGGGAAACAATGGGGAAATAGGTGTTGCGGAGCCGGCTCGCCTTCACGCTGGCGTCGTAGAAAAGCGCGGCCCGCTCGTCAAAACTCTCTTTCTCGCTTTCCTCCCGCGCAAAGGACTGCGTCACCTGGATGCCCGCGAGCCTGTCCTGCACGAAAGACCCGATGTGCCCGAGTTTTTTCCGGACACTCTCGTAGATGGTCTTGACGCGGAGGTTGTATTTGCGGATGAAAATGAAAGCAAAGGCGAGGGGCAGGATCGAGGCCGCACCGACGACGGGACTGATCCACAAGACCATGCCGGCCACCGCGACAAAGGTGACGATTTCCTCCAGCAAACTCGTGAGTCCCTGGAGGACGGATTGCTCCATCGCATCGACATCGCTGGTGATGCGGGTGACGAATTCGCCGGTGCTGGTTTCGCGGTGGTAGCCGAGCGACTGCGCCTCGAACTTCGCGAAAAGTTCGCTGCGAAGATTCCGGACAACGGCCTGTCCGGTTTTCTCCATCAGATAGCTGTGGATCGCATTGGTCCCCACCCCGATGGTGTAGGTGCCGAACATGATCGCGAGCCACATCCCGAGGGTTTCAGGCGTGAGCGTTTTTTCCACGAGTCCGTCGGCGACATACCCCCAGACGAGGGGATGGAAGTTGATGAACGGAACCGAAAAAATGAGAAGGCCCAGCGAGAGAAGGAGCCGACCGCGATAAGGCCGCAGACGGGACCAGATCCGGACGCACAATTCCCGGTTCGTAAATGTGGAGGTGGGAGGCACGAGGAGTGATACCATGTAGCCGAGCACGGGGAGGGAATCAATCCATTCCGCGCCTCATCCGCTCGGCGTCACCCGCACCGGAACGGACTTGGACGACGGGGTGTTGGAAATCTCGGCGGTCAGCCCGATGGGCACGAGAGGATTCAGTTCGGGGAAATACCCGGCCACGGCGGTGCGGGGCAGATCGTAGGGAATCGCGAGAAATTTCTCCACCCGGCGGAGGCGGCCGTCGTTGCCGTTCTCGATATCGACCGCTGCGAGCGGACGGATCCCGCGCTCGGCCATGTCCTCGGGATTCATGAAAAGGATGCGGCGTTCGTTGCTGATGCCCCGATAGCGATCGTGGAGGCCATAGACCGTGGTATTGAACTGGTCGTGACTGCGTATTGTCATGAGCATCAACTCCCCTTCCTCGAGGTCGGCACCAGAGAGCGGGGCGTCGGAAAAATTCGCTTTC
>CAYLJC010000391.1:0-3710 GCA_964383345.1 uncultured Akkermansia sp.
ATCGTCAAAGTCCGCGAACTGCGCGATCGCCTCCTCGTCTCGCAGACCCGGTCCGGCGAAGCGGAAACCGAAAAAGCCACCGGGGAAACCGCTTCCTCTCCGCCGCTCGCGCGCTGAGGCTTTAGCCCGCATTTCTCAGGGCAGTTCGTCCGCTCCCTGGAAATCGAGCCCATCTCCGAGACGCAGGGTCGCCGGTTCGGAACGGATGATTTTGTCGTCCTCTCCCGCAAATACCACAACGATCTCCTCGAAACGGCCCTCGCCCCAGGCGTCCCTGTCGAGCAGCCAATCCCGGACGAATCGCGCCACCGCAACGCGGCTCTCGTCGCGGATTCTCTCCAGGGTGTAGGGTTGTCCGGCCCGTTCTTCGAGTTTGCCGGTGATCTCTTTTTCCAGGGCCGCGAGATTCTCCGCTCCATCCCAGCGCGCCCAGCCGGACTGGCTCTTTTTCCGCATCCCTCCCGTGTCAAACGCCACCGGGAGGGACGGGCGCACCGGCGGAGCCGTCACGAGAAGTCTCTTCCCGTCGACAAGCAAATCCCACTGGTCGCGCAAATCAATGTGAAACCGATAGGTGGCCGGCACGGTGATCTCGGACACCGTCGTGGTGCCCGGCAGAACCCGTCCGAACATTTCCAGATTGGAAGTGCGCGAGAAACGTTCCGATGACTCCGCCGTGGCCACTTCGAGGATGTTGCCGTCGGTCGCCTTCACCCGGAGTTCGTGCCACTCGTAGAAAGTCGCCACGATTGGGTCCGGGCGAAAGGCTTCCACCATTTTCGTGAGGTTGTCTCCCGTCTTCTCGATGCGTTTATCAACGAGCCGGATCGTTGCAAAATACACCGCCAAACCCGCCAGCACGAGGGTAAGAAAAACCCAAAAGAAGGTCCCCGGACCACGGCGCGGCGGCGATGCAGGGCTGACGGGAGCGGGCATGTCCTCGGGAGACGTCATTTCAGAGAAAATACGCCCGCTGTTTGGCCGTCACCGGCAGGCCGACCCGATCCATCACCCGCAGCATGTCCTCCCAGACGAGACGTTTCGCGTGCAGCGCGGCGGCGGGATCCGACTCGGACTCCTGACGCAGCAGATAACTCGGATGATAGGTCACGATCACCGGGATCCCCTCGAATTCGTGCTCCGCATTCCGAAACCCCGCCAGACTGCCGCCTTTCTCGAGGAGACCTTCCGCTGCGGTTCTGCCCAGCGCCACGATCACGCGGGGACGCACCACTTCGATCTCGGCGCGCAGATAGGGAAGCGAAGCCGCCATCTCATCCTGCTGGGGAGGCCGGTTCCCCGCCCCCTGAAAACGACCGTCGCCCTTTTTCGGACGGAATTTCACCACGTTGGTGATGTAGACCTGCTCCCTCGGCACCCCCATCGCCTTGAGCACCTGATCGAGTTTTTTCCCGGCCGGTCCCACGAACGGACGACGCGCCTTTTCCTCCTCCCGCCCCGGTGCCTCGCCCACGAACATGATCTCCGCCTGCGGATTCCCCGACGCAAAAACCACCGTCTCGAAGAGACTGCCGAGGGCGCGACACTCGGGGCAGTGTTTCACCGCCTTGAAAATGGCATTCAATTGCGTCCGCGCCCAGGCCTCGTCCCGCGCCTCCTCCGACACCACCGGAACCGGAAATCTCCGCCCCGGCACCGTCGTCGACGCGGCGGACCGCTCGGCGACCGAATGCGCTACCGCCTTCGCACTCCTCCCCGTCGGTGTCGTTCCCGCTGCCCCGGCGGGACGTGATTCCGCGCGTCGTCCCGCCTCCGGAGCCGCTTTCAAGAAGACGCCCGGCATGGCCTGGAGAAGGCGCTCCGATTCCTCGGAAAGGGCGATCGTATCCCCTCCCCGGCGCTTCTCCCGCCTGAGAATGTCAACGAGGGCGGACAGCCCCGTGGCGATGGCGTTGTTACCTCCCATGACGAAATCTTAGACCGCCCCCCGAGGCGAGGCTACCGACAAAATGAGAAAAATGCGCCCGTACTGGGGTGGCGGAATGATCCGTAGGCCTCGCCGCCAAAAACAAAACTGCCAAAACCCGCTACAAGGGACACGGTTCGGGCAAATAATTTGAAATGGACTTGACTTCATCCCTCCGGTCCTGTGATTCTTTTTCCACGCTTCTCCTCGTGCTCCCGTCCGATTCGCAAGCCCGTTCCCTCACAAAACCATGAACACGCGAATATTCCTCGTTTTCCTCGCGCTTCTCACCGCGTCCCCGCTTCTTCAGGCCCGCACCTGGACGAATGCCGACGGCAAAACCATTGAGGCTGAATTGGTCTCGCTCAAAGGAACAGGCGATGACGAAATCGCCGTGCTGAAAGCGGCCAACGGCCGGACCTATGAGGTCCCCCTCGCCTCGCTGAGCGAAGCCGATCAGACCTTTGCCCGGGAGAACGCCGCCACCGCCGAACCGTCCGTATTCAAAGATGTCCTCGACGGCAAACTCGTCGCGGTGGAGGGCCGCCGCGTGAAGAAATACGAAATGGCCGAAGAACCCGAGTACTACGCCTTCTACTTCTCCGCGAGTTGGTGTGGCCCCTGCCGCAAATTCACCCCGAAGTTGATCGATTTTTACAAGGGCAATCCCCACGCCAAAAAAACCTTCGAAATCATCTTCATGAGCCGGGACCAGTCCGATGACGCCATGGAAGAATACATGACCGGCGACGCGATGCCGTGGCCCGCCGTCAAATTCCGCGACGTGGATCGCATGGATGAGGTCCGGAAATACGCCGGCAAGGGCATTCCCTGCCTCGTTCTGGTGGATCGCGAAGGCAATGTTGTTTCCGACAGCTACGAGGGCGGCGACTACCGTGGTCCCACCGCCGTGATGCGGGATATCGAGAAGCTCTCGTCGGAGAAAGTGGCCGGGAACTGAAGCGGACAATTCGTCCCCGCGGCTCCTCCCACCACCCGCCGGACGAAACGGAGGATCACCTTCCCGACACGACTGCGGACTCTTGCGCTTCGGAGAGAGGCGGCTACGCTTTCCCTCCCATGAAATCGTCCGCCCCCTCCCCTTGCCCCCGCCACGTCGTCCTCGCCGTCATCCTCATGCTCTGCCACGGGATCACCGGACAGGGCCGCGCCGCCGGGGAGAAGCCGGGTCCCCCCGTCACCGTCACCGTCGAAACGGAAAACTACAGCGTGGATTTTACCGGAGATCGCGCCTGGACCATTTCCCGCATCCTTCACCAGGGCAAAACGATCACCGGTCGCCCCGGTTTCTACGGCACCGTGTTTTCTCCCGAAGGCGGTCGCTGGATCGGCACCGGCCACAACGAGGGCGGCATCGAAAAAATCGCACAGGTCACCCTGACCGTGGACGGGAAACCTTGCGAATTCGTGGACGAGGCCGTCTACCGTGGCAGCCGCGCGGAACTCCGCAAAACCTCCATGCTCGGTCCCATCCGTCTGGACGCCGTCTACATCGTCACCGACGAGGGGCTCTCGGAGGAACATCGCTACGAAGTCACCGAAGCGGTGGAAATCGGCGTGCTCTACGCTTTCATGCACCCCTTCATCCCCGCCACCACCGAATGGATCGCGGAAAAAGCCGACGGAACCCTCGTCGAGGGGGTCTTTGAGAGTCAAAACGGCCATCCCCTCAAAGACGACGTGAAATGGACCGCACTCTACGATCCGACCACGGAGCGGGCCACGGTGGTCTGGTATCCCGAAGTGCTCTCCGGACAGGGAT
>CAYLJC010000392.1:0-3702 GCA_964383345.1 uncultured Akkermansia sp.
GAAGTTCCGCCCCTGCGCAGTCGGGTCGAAGATATCGAACTCCTCGCCGATTATTTCCTGAACAAATACGCCGAACGCACCGGCACCAAAGTCCCCGAAGTGGACAAATACGCCAGACGTCTCCTCGAGGGATACAGCTGGCCCGGCAATGTCGGGGAACTGCAGAACGCCATGGAGCGCGCCTGCGCCTTCGCGGAAGCGGGTCGCATCCGCCCCGTCGATCTTCCGCCCAAGGTGACCCAGAAGGTCGAAATCACCGATGACGACGAAAAAACCACCCACCATCTCCCCATCGGAGTGGGGCTCTCGGACTACGTGAAAAAGCAGGAGAAGCTCTTCATCCGCGAAACTCTCAAATACAACGGAGGTTCCCGCGAAAAAACGGCCAGCATGCTGGGTGTCAGCATCGCCACGCTCTACCGCAAAATGGGCCTGAAACTCGAGAAAGAAAAAATCACCTCTCGCTGAGGCTTGGGTGCCCCCTCACAATTTCGGATTACCCCGCCACACCGGGGTCGAGCAACTCCCGCTGCCAGGACAGCAACAAACCGCTTTTTTCTTCCTCGGGGAAATTGGTCGCGGCGAGGCGCTCCATTACCGTGCGGGTCGCGATCACGGTGGGTTCGATCCCGAGTTGCCGCGCCTGTTCGTCTCGCAGGCGGCGGATTTTCTCAAATCGCGCTTCATTGATGTCGAGACGGGGACCGTCGCCGCGGCGGTGTTTGACCGGATACGCCGACGGTTTTTCAGCCTGCGCCGCTTCGATCGCTTCGTGGAGCCGCTTGACCGGACCGGGGCGGAGATAATGCGGCGGCTTCACGTTCCGTCCCGCCTCGAGCTGCGCGGCCATTGTCATGATCTCCTGGTTCCCCAAAAACTTGAAAGCGGGGCGATCGAGGCGACGGCATTCCTCATCCCGCCACAGCCAGAGGTGTCGGAGAAAATGCAGGCCCTTCGGCGACAGTTTCCCCCAACCGGAGATGCGCCAGAGGTCGTCCTCGGATTTCCCGCTGCGCCCGAGCACGGATTCCTTCGCCGCGTCGCAACTTTCGTAAAACCATTCGAGACGACCGATACCCTCGAGACGTTCCAGATATTTCCCACCGAGATCGAGGAGATAACGCACGTCGTTGTAGGCGTAGGCCAGCATTTTGTCATTGAGCGGGCGGCGGCTCCAATCGGCTTTCTGGGATTGTTTGGAAAGTTTCACCCCGTATTCCTCTTCCAGCAGGTTGGCCAGGCCGAACTTGCTCTTGCCGAGAAAGCGGGCCGCCACCTGGGTATCGAAAATGGTCCGGGGAACCCAGTTGAAGGTGCTGTTGAAGAGGGAGATGTCGTAGTCCGCCCCGTGCATCCAGACCACTTCGAAACGATCCACGAAGGTGACGAAATCCGTCAGGCCGGGGATCCCGATCGCAAGGGGATCGAGGACCGCGAGCACTCCCGGAAGCGAAAACTGGATGAGACACAGCTTCGTTTCGTAGGAGTGCATGCTGTCCGCCTCGGTATCGATCGAACAGGCACGGAAATCCCCGGCGTCTTCCGCTTTCGCGACAAAGGCATGGAGATCCTCGATCCGATCGATGTAGGTCTCGGAAGCCGAGCCGAGGGATGCCATGGGTGTCTGACTCATCGCCGCTGTATCCTCACTGAATTCCGCGAAGGAGAAGTTCCGCATTCGATCCGGTGGATTGGATCAGTTTCAGGAGAACCACCATGGCCTCAGGGGCGGGGCGCTGCACCATCTGCTTCCGCAGGGAGTTGATGCGTTGGTACTCTTCGGGATGATAGAGCAGTTCGTCCTTGCGGGTTCCGCTCTTGAGAAGGTGGATCGCGGGGAAAATCCGGGACTCGGCCATCTCGCGATCCAGGGTGATTTCCATGTTCCCGGTGCCTTTGAATTCTTCGAAAATCACGTCATCCATCCGGCTGTCGGTCTCGATGAGACAGGTCGCGAGGATCGTGAGACTGCCACCTTCTTCCACGTTGCGGGCCGCACCGAAAAAGCGGCGGGATCGTTCGAGCGCCTTCGGGGAAATCCCCCCGCTCCCTATCGTGCCCCCGCCACCGCCACCACCGCGCTTGTGGCGACCGCCGCCGCCCTCCCCTCCCCCCTGACGGGCGGAGTTGTGGGCACGAGCCAGTCGCGTGAGGCTGTCGAGGAGCACCACGACATCCTTGCCGGTCTCGACAAGTCGCTTGGCGCGGTCCAGAACCATATCGGCCACTTCGATGTGTCGGTTCGCGCTCTCGTCGAAAGTGGAACTGTAGACCGAGGCATTGACCGTCTCACGGAAGTCGGTGACTTCTTCGGGGCGTTCGTCGAGGAGAAGAACGATCAGCTCCACCTCCGGATTGTTTTCCCGGATCGAAATGGCGATGTTCTTCAGAAGGATGGTCTTCCCTCCCCTCGGAGGGGCCACGATCAGTCCCCGCTGGCCCTTTCCGAGCGGTGCCACGAGATCAATCACCCGGGGCGAGGGCGACTTGGCGGCGGTGGTTTCGAGAATCATCCGCTCCGAGGGGAACATCGCCGTGAGGCTATCGAAATGCGGGGGCGATTTCCATTCGTCCGCAGGGCACCCTTCCACTTCGAGCACCTCCTCGACCGTGAGGAATTTCTCCTTGTCGCGCGGCGGACGCACGAGGCACTTGATCCACTGGCCGCCACGCAGATCGTGACTTTTGATGAAACGCACCGCGAGATAGACATCGTCGGCGTTGGAGGCAAAACTGAACGCGGGCCAACGCAGGAATCCGAAATTGTCGCCCGAGTAATCGAGATAGCCTTCCGCCTCCAGCACGGTGCCGCGGCTGCCGTAGTATTTCAGAATTTCAAAAACGAGCTGGTGCCGGGATCGGACTCCGGCCACCCGCAGGTCCAACTCCTGCGCGATCTCGTGCAAGCGGAGGAGCGGGTGCTGTTGGAACTCGTTCAGATTGACCCGCTCGGGGACGCTCACCGCGACCGCTTCGATCGGGTCGTTTCCGGGGTTCGACTCTTCCGAGTCCACAGTGCTGTTATCAGTCATTCAGTTACCATTCTATCACAACGTGAGACAAGGTGATCCGTCTGGGCGAAGAGGGCCTCGATGGCCCCATCATTCCACACGACCACGTTAGCCCTTTGTATTTTTTCTTCCACCGGGAGCTGCGCCCCGATGATTTTCTCCGCCACCCCTTCGTCGAGATTCCGGTCCTGAACGAGGCGCTTCCTCTGCGTCGTCCGCGAGGAGGCCACCACCAGATCCATATCCCGATCCAGGGGAAATTCCACCTCGTAGAGGAGCGGTACCTCAACGATGGAAATCCGAACCAAGTCGGACCACGTCTCCGACCGCGCGTTCACACGATCCAGAACGAGGGGGTGCAGGATTCCTTCCACTTTTCCACGGAAAACAGAATTTTCAAACAAGAGTTCTCGCAGTTCTTTCCGATCCAGATTCCCCTGCCGGAGCAGTTCCCGCCCGTGAGCGCGCCCCCATTCGTCGATGTCCCGCTGGATTTCCGGCATCTCCAGAAGTGCCCGGACCTCTTCATCACAACTGATGTAGGAGGTGGTCCCCCCCGGAAGACTCTCGACCAGGCGGCGCGCCACCGCCGATTTGCCGCAGGCCACCCCGCCCGTCACCGCGATTTGTAAAAAGTCTCTCAAGAAACAAAAAACGCGGCTCAGCGAGCCGCGTCTCCGTTGAAGTTATC
>CAYLJC010000393.1:0-3702 GCA_964383345.1 uncultured Akkermansia sp.
ATTTTCCAGCCGAAATTGGTCACTATTTAGTCAGGCCAAGGAGCGCAGCCGGGAGGGATCGTCTGGATCCCTTATATAATATGGCGTCCCCGACAGGAATCGAACCTGTATCTAAGGTTTAGGAAACCCTTGTTCTATCCGTTGAACTACGGGGACGGGACCGTCCCAGAGTACACGCGTTGCGACGCCGCTCAAGTGGCAGTTTCCGGCACTTCATGGTTCTGAGAGGCCCCGCCCCCGAGGCTCCGCCGGGGCTTGCAAAGCCCCGCTCCTTGAGGCTGGCGCTTTATCCACCTTCGACCCCAAGGAAGGGCGCGTTGCTTTGGCCTCGCACCGGTGTGACGGCGGCGGGACGGCAAAGCCCGCATTCCGTAGTTGCCTTCAAAATGCGATTCCGATACATTTCCGGGATGATCCCCTACCGTCTCCTGTTTTTCTCTCTGCTCTTTTCCGTCGCGACGATCCAAGCTCAGGAGGCCGGGACGAGCAATCTCCCGCCGGATCCCTTCGGGGATCTCGCCCCCGTGGAAAAAGTTCCCGATTTTGCCATGAAAGTGGATCGCACCCGCGGTTCTTTCACTCTCCTGGCGAAGGACGGCACCTATCTTCCCGGCAGCCATTTCGCGAACTGGCACTGGCAACTGAAGTTGGAGCGCTGGGGAAATTATTACGCCGGGCTCCTCTACGATTCGGTCCGCCCGAAGCTCGGGGTGCAACTGAAGATCGGCTCTGCGGGCGTCCTCAAGAGCTACGCCCCCCGCACCAACCACCTCAGCAACGAGGATCCGCTCATCCTCGGCTCGCTCTATCTCGACAAAGGCGAGCATCCGGTGATGCTCCTCACCGGGGACCAGTCGAATGTACCCGCTTTCCAGGTGAGGGGACTGCATTTCCGCCCCGCGCCGGAGTCGGAACCGCTCGGCCAATCCATCGACGGCACGATTCACCTCGAAGCCAAAACCGCGACGACCTACGCGGAGGAGATGCGCTACGAGCCGAAGCCGGAGAAGGATTGCCTCGGCTACTGGAAGCTTCAGGAGGACTGGGCCGAGTGGGTCTTCGAGGTGAGCGATCCCGGTGAGTTCAACCTCACCCTCCACTACGGTTGTGGCTCCGGGAGCGAAGGCAGCAAGGTGGCGGTGCTGCTCAATGACAAGACTCTTGAATTCTCGGTCGAAGACACCGGCGGTTTCCAGAACTGGCGCGAGCTGCCCCTCGGCAAGGTGAAACTGGATGTGAAGGGCAAAAACAAACTGGCGATCGTGGCGTTGGAGAAAAAAGGCGCCGCCGTGATGGACGTGCAAAAGGTGGTCCTCCACCCTGTTCCATGAACCATTCCACAGGGTCACGTGCCGGAATCGACGTGGTCCTGCCGGTCTCGGAGTTTCCGGACCGGCTCAATCCCATTTTCGTCCGGGATCTCCGCCAGGGGTTGCGGGCTTCGTCTTTTGTGTGGGTCTTCGTCCTGCTCCACTGTTTCGCCCTCGTCGCGGCGATGGCGGAATGGGCCATGATCCACCTGCTCGGCAGCGGCGGGCTGGTTTTTGCGGGTTTTTTTTCCGCCTTGCTCAATTTGATCTTCGGTCTTCTCCTCCCCTTCTCTCTCTTCCACTCCCTGCGACCGGAATTGGGGCGCGGGCGCAATGCCGAGCTGCTGCTGACCTCCCGGCTGACCCGCTGGGAGATCGTGCGGGGAAAGCTGCTCGTCGCCACCAGCCTGAGCGGGCTTCTCCTCGTCTCGCTCTCCCCTTACTTTTTGATCCGTTATTTTTTCGGCGGGGTGGAGTTGTTCGGACTCGCCGGGGAGATGCTCCAACTTCTCCTCGGCAATGCGGTGATGAACGCGATCGTGATCGGGGCTTCGGTCTTCGAGAGCTACATCGTTCGGTTTGTGGTGATTTTTTTCCTGACGAGCTGTCACTCCGTCACGGTGCTTGCGTATGGCTTCAACAGTGGAATGATGACGGGTTCCCATCCGACGACCCTGTTCTCCCCGGAGTTCTTCGCGGGGCAAGTGCTTGCTGCGGCTCTTTTTATCCTTCTTTGTCTGCAACTCGGGCGCGCCAAGCTCCGCCTCTCCTGCGGCTCCGGCGATCCGGCGGCAAAGGTGCTGCTCTTCCTTTTTCTCACCCCCATAGCGAACGGGGTCACCCTCGCGACCCTGGGATCGTTTTCCGCCCTCCTCCTGCTCTCCCTGTTGCTGATCGCGGCGCTGCGGCTCGACCGGGATCCCCGCGCCGAAAGAAAGCTCTCGAAAAAGAGTTGAAGCTGTCACGGGAACCGCCTCCTTATTGCATTGCTCATGGTCTACTCTGAACTCTACTCCACCGTGCTCGCGACTTTCCACGAAGCCGACTGGGCTTACACCGAAGTGGAGGGGCGGGAAGTGATCCGCGCCGGATTCGAAGCCCATCACACCCGGGTCGAACTGCACCTCCAGGTTTTCGAACCGCTCGCGGCCGTATCGGTCGTATCGGAGTCCCCTCGTCAGGCAACGGATCCGCTCCGCCGCGAGCGCCTCGCGGAATTGATCATGCGGGTGAACCAGACTCTCACCCTGGGCAATTTTGAAATGGACTGGGACGCCGGTCGCCTCCTTTTCCGGGTGACCAATCTCTTTTCCACGCCTCAGGGCGACGCCCAGGTGATCCAGGGGCTCATTCACACGACGGTGGGAGAAATGGATCGCATCGCTCCGCTGGAGGCGATCGTGCTGCAGGCGGAGGGTTCCGCCCTCGCGGCGCTGGACATCGCCGCGCTGCTGCAACGGGAGGATCTCCTGCCGCAAATCCCGTCGGATCCCGCCCCGTGATGGACCACGGCCCTCCCATCGGGGAATCCGTTTTCGTTCTCAAAGAGGGGGCGAAGCTGGGGCCGTTCGATATCGAAGCCCTCTTCGACGGGCTCGAGGCGGGGGAATTCCACTACGAGGACATCTGTCTGCGCGAGGGGGCGACCGAATGCGAGAGGCTCCGCGACATCCTCGATTGGGACCGCTCCGGCCTGGTCGGAACGGATCCACCACAAGGACGACACGGGGAGCCGCTTCGCCCCGGCGCGGGTCGGGCGGACCGGGAAAAGTACGGGGAAACGGACGAAGTCGGCCCTTCGTTCCCGGACGGAGATCGACTCCTTTATGCCGGACATCCCTCGATCGCGAGCAGCCCCTTCGCCCTTTTCCTCGTCGTCGGCGGGATCACCGGCGGGGTCTGGCTCTATCCTCTGGATCTCGTTTTCACAGTGGCGGGCTTCGCCCTCGCCCTGCTCGCGATGAGCTACCTCAGCTTCATCCGGTTCACGCGGGATTACCGCATCACCCCCCGCCGCATCGAGAAGATCACCGGATTCCTCGCCCGCAGCTCCCAGGAGGTGAGGATCGAAGACATCCGCGCGATCAATGTGACCTGTCGCGGTTTCATCGGCGTCCTCGGCATCGGAACGGTGGACTTTTTCACCACCGGCGACGCTGCCGAGGTCAGCTTCCATCAAATCTGGGCCGCCCAGAAAGTCAAAACCCTGGTGCGCCGTTTGCAGGATATTTCGTAGAGCGCGCTCAGGCCGCCGAGGCCACCGAAGCCGAGACCGTCGTGACGATGCGGATCGTGATCCAGAGGATGGGGCCGGCCATAAGCAGGGCGTAGACCCGGTTCACCGCTTTTGCGAGATGCGACCGCTGCATCTGACGGCGGTAGCGCTCCGAAA
>CAYLJC010000394.1:0-3694 GCA_964383345.1 uncultured Akkermansia sp.
GCAGCTACTTTTTCGACACGTCATCGGGGGTGTGCTCCGCCCCGTGGTCTCCCTGGCGAGGGTCTCTGTCGCGGTTGCCTGCGGCGGAACCGGAACCGGAGGCGGGACGGTGGGTGACGAGTTCGATGAGCGAGGGGGCGGGCTCGTGGACGATGCGATCCACCTCGGCGCTCTGAACCGCCGAGATCCAACCGCCTGCCGCGAGAATCGCGGCGGCTTCGGCCGAGTCTTTGAAAATGGAAAATCGGGTCCCGGTGTCCTCCAGTCCGGCGAGTTCGGTCCGGAGCCGTTCGATACGGTCTTTGTCGCTGACATTGCGAATGAGAATTTGCGAGATCCTCCCCGGGTGGGCGAGGGCGGCCTCGACGTAGATGGAGGTGTCGTGCTGGCCGCTGTCCCCGATGAGAATCACCGGAACGCCGGGGTACCAGTCGAGGACCTGCCGGATCGCCTCCAGCTTGTGGTCGCGGTGGTCGCGGGTGAGCCAGCGGTCCTCGTCGAGACCCCAGTCGGTCATGAAAAACGCACCGGGAGGGAGATCGTTTTCTTTGAATATCAGATAGAGCAGTCCGTGCAGGTTGAAGGGGGAACTCGTCACGTAGGCGATCGCGTTGCCCTCGTCGACGGCGGGATCGGGACCCCGCCGGAGCGCTTCGTAGAGCGCGACGGTACCGGGAAACAACTGGCGGGTCAGCGCGTTGCCGAACAAGGTGGTCGCGAGCATACGGAGCAGTTTGGCCGCGTGGGTGACGAGAACGGTGTCGTCGATGTCACTGATGATGAGGCAGCGTCCGGCCGCGCCGGGGCCGGTGATCTCCCAGTGGGACGGGGTCGAGACCTCGGATTCGGGCAATTCGATGAAGACCTCGTCGCCGTGGACCTCGCTGTCGGGCAGGTCGATTTCGAAATATCCCTCCCGGTCGGCGCGTTTTTCCACCGCGGCACCTCCCGCGCTGACCCGGACGAGGGAGTAGGGGCGTTCGGGGGTGATCCAGCGCCGCAGGATCTGGTAAAAATTGACCAGGGGAGGATCGTTGACATGGGGATGACGCCATTTCCTCGCGAGGAGAACACGTCCCTTCACCGAAACCGCTTCGGGATGGCGGATCGCGTAGTAGATCTCCGCGGCCATGGGCTTGCCGAGCCGACCGGTGATGCGGGCGAGAAAACGATGCACCGCATCGTAGACCTTTTCGGCCCGGAGGGCGGCCTTGAGAAGCCAGCGGCGTCGCGGGCGTGGACCGGGAGGTGTGGGGGAGGTTTTCAGGGGGTCAGGTTTTCAGGGGTTCCCGGCGTGGATGCGGAAGGCATTCGTACTTTTAAAGCTGTATTTATGGTACATGTTTCCGCCAGCTTGCCGGAAGGCGCGTTTCGGAAAGATGGCTATGTTGTGTTTCATTCTTTGTGAGCACTGCGGATGCGGCTGGGGGAGGGCGATCTTTCCCGTCTCATGAGGAACAAGCCACCAGGAAAGAGCGATGAAAGAAGAGAAAACAAAACCAGGAGAAAACAAATCCGATATCGAGGGACGCGGCGACATCGAACGCCTCGTGAACACCTTTTACGGGCGGGTGCGCGAGGATGACTTGATCGGTTTCATCTTCGACGAAGTCGCGCGGGTGGATTGGGAGACCCATCTCCCCAAGATGTATTCCTTTTGGGAGACGGTGCTCTTCGGGACGGGATCGTTTCGCGGCAATCCCCTCGTTGCTCATGCCAAGCTTGTTCCGCAAACGGAGATGGGACGTTCCCAGTTTGACCGCTGGCTCAGCCTTTTCCACGAGACCATCGACGATCTTTTCCACGGAGAGCGTGCCTCCCACCTGAAACGCGCCTCCGAGGACATGGCCAATGTCATTTATTCCAAAATCAACGGGGTGCCCGACCCTCGTTTTGATCCGGCCAATCTCACTCCCGAGCAGCGCGAGCGCTACAGCCGTTATCGCAGCGGCGAAACGGTGTAGAGGGAAGGTCCATCTCGCGAGTTGACCGCGCCGTCGCTCGCGTCCATTTTCGGACCTCTTCCTTCGCCCGTTTCCGTTCCATGACGCAACCCATTCTCCAGGTCTCCCATCTCGTAAAGAAATTCGGCGATCTGACTCCGGTGAACGGGATTTCGTTCGAGATTCCGTCCGGCGGGATCCTCGGTCTGCTCGGGGCCAACGGGGCCGGCAAGACCACCGCGATCAACATGATCCTCGGGATCGTCACTCCGACCTCGGGATCGATCCATGTTTTTGGCAAAGACCTCACCCGGGAACGTATCGCGATCCTGCGGCGGATGAATTTCTGCAGCACGTATACGCAACTGCCGGGCAACCTGCGGGTCTGGCAGAACCTCACCGTATTCGGGAAAATCTACCGAGTCCCCCATCTTCATAAACGCATCGACGAGGTCCTCGAATTGCTCGAGATCGCCCATCTCAAGAACCGCGTTTCGGGCCATCTCTCGGCCGGGGAATCGACCCGCCTCAATCTCTGCAAGGCGCTCCTCAACCGTCCCGAACTCCTCCTCCTCGACGAGCCTACCGCCAGCCTCGATCCCGACATCGCCGACAAGGTCCGCACGGTCACCAAACGCATCCGCGACGAGGAGGGCACCAGCATCCTCTACACCTCGCACAACATGCGCGATGTCGAGGAAGTCTGTGACCGCGTCGTCTTCATGCACCAGGGAAAAATCCTCTTTGTCGGGACCGCCGCCGAAATCCTGAATCATTTCCAGGAGGAATCCCTCGAATCCCTCTTCATCCGCGTCGCCCGGGGCGGGGAGATCGAATCCGCCGCCCCCGACGAATCCGCCACGACATGACCTTTTCCACGATTCAAGCGCTGGTTCTACGCAATCTCTACCTCTACACGCGGACGCCGGTGCGCCTCGTCGAACTGGTCTTCTGGCCGCTCGTCGACCTGCTCGTGTGGGGCTACCTCACGGTCTTTTTGCAAACCCACACCGGCGACAGTTTTCCCTATCAAATCACTTTTCTGATCGGAGCGGTGATCCTCTGGGACATCCTCTTTCGCGCGCAACAGGGGGTCGCCCTCTATTTTCTCGAGGACGTCTGGTCGCGCAACCTTCTCAATGTGTTCTCCGCGCCGGTGACCAACGCCGATTATCTCGCCTCGACCTACGTCATCGGATTCCTCCGCGCGGCCGTGACCTCGCTGCTGCTCGCGGTCCTCGCGATCGTGCTCTATTCCTTCAACCTCTTTGAACTGAACTGGGCGCTCCTGCCCTTCATCTTCAACCTCCTCCTCTTCGGGTGGTCGCTCGGCATGATCTCGACCGCCCTCATCGTGCGCTGGGGACCCGCGGCCGAGACCCTCGCCTGGGCGGTGCCGTTTTTCATCCAGCCTTTCGCCGCGGTGTATTACCCCATCGACGCCCTCCCCGGCGCGGTCCGCTGGATCGCCGAGTTCATCCCCTGCGCCCATGTCTTCGAAGGTATGCGCGACGGGTTGAAGGACGGATCCGTCTCCTGGATCGATCTCGGCAAGGCCACCGGCCTGAACGTGCTCTACCTCTTCCTCGCCGGGATGCTCTTCGTCCGCGTGATGAAAACGGCGCGGGAAAAAGGTCTCCTGACGAAATTCGTCTCGCAGTGATTGCGGGGTGAAAGACCTCGAAGGACGGCCCGGCAAGTCACCCTCAATCCAGCACTTTCGGCTGTATTTCGAAGAACTCGACCAAGCC
>CAYLJC010000395.1:0-3678 GCA_964383345.1 uncultured Akkermansia sp.
ATTCTGATTTCGATTTCGATTTCGATTTCGATTCCGATTCCGATTTCGATTCGGGCCAGTCGAACTGACGACGGATGAAGTCGAAGGTTTTCCGGGCGTGGATCTCGTGGCCTCCGTCGAAAAATTCGATCTCGGTTTGCTGCGGGATTTTCAGCTTGCTGTAGAGGCGGTTGACCCTGGCGTATTCAAATCCGACCCACTCGTCGATGCCGACGCCATCGGCGTGACCGCGCTCCACCATGAAGGCCCGTGGCGCGATCATCGCCGCCATCTCGGCATGGCCGAAGCGCCTCCCGAGGTTGAAGTTGAGGGTTTCGTATTCGGGGACGTACATATAGCTGTTGCCCCAGCGGGTCGTGGCGCATTTCCAGATCCATTCGTTGAAGTCACCCGAGCAGATGCTCAGGGCGTAGCGGGGTTCCACGGCGGGCACCCGCATCGCCACCTTGCCGCCCCAGGAGAGTCCGTAGAGACCGATGCGTTGCGGATCGACCCAGGGCTGGTCCGTGAGCCAGTCGAGCATTTTCTCGTGCTGGGCAAAAATAACCGCGAAGGTGGTCTGCCCGAGCGGATTGGCCTTTCGTTCGGCGACACGGAAAAAGCGATCCGCCGTCCGCCACGGGAAATGCGGGGCGAAGACCACGTAGCCCTGTTCGACCAGGCGCACCGCGTAGGCTTTGTAGGCATTGTTGGTTTTGGGATCTTCGTTGATGACCACGGCGGGGACTCCGGTGCCGCCGTGCTGGGCCACGATGAGCGGACGTTTTTCTCCTTCCGGAATGTCCTTGGGAAGCAGGAGATACCCCCAGACAAACAAATCCGGCTGCGCCACGTCGAGGGTCACTTCGTAGGCGCTCCAGGTGGAGCGCTCGAAGAGCAGTCGCGATTTCGGGTTCAGCGGGGTTCCGTCGTCCGGGAGACGACCGTTGATTTCGTCGCGAAAAGCCTCACGATAGGGTTCCATGGCGGCGTCCCAGGCCTCCGGCGTGGTGATGGGGGTGTTCTTCCAGAAAAAGTCGTCGCGTTCGCCTCGCGACGTCTCGATGAGCCCCTGGAGGTGGTGCTCCAACTCGCTCACCTGACGTTTTTGCCGCTCGGCCACGACGGCGGGGTCGGGTGCGGGAATGGTTTCCTCACCGGAGGGAACGAGGGCCGCCCTTTCCACGCCGAGAGACCGCAGGAAGGCGAGCAAAGTCGTCTCGGCCATCGGGCCGACGGTGCGGTCGCTCTCCGATCCGCTGCGTTTGTCGACGTCGCGGTAGCGGAAGTCAAACCCCTCCTGGAAAACCCCGGCGAGGCGACGCGCCCGCTCGACCTCGAAGGAGACATCGGCAAAAACCGGCGTGACGATCCTGCCCGGTGCGGCCGAGGCCCCCAGGCGAGCGGATACCCCCGCCAGGGCCGGAGGCGGTCCGTCGACGCGGGGGGCGCGGGAGTGCTCGATGACGAGCTTTCTCGGGGCGATCAGGGACGCGATCTCCGCGTCGCCGAATTCCCGCAACAAACCGAAGAGATTGCGGTAGACCGGCTCGGCCCAGAGGCGTTCGCGCCGGTCGAAATACCCGCTCACGAGGGCGGCGTCGATGCGCGTGTCCACGGCGGCGGCATAGAAGGCGAGGAGGCCTCCCTCACCCCAGCCGACCACACCGAGCGGCAGGTCCCGGTCGATGTTCTGCTGCTCAAACCAGTCGAGCGCTCCGGCGATTTTTTGAATCTCGTACCCGATGATATGGCGACCGAAGGTGTAGGCCTGCCGGTAAATCCACTCCCGGTGCGGCTGGTTGGTGAAGCGCTCGAGCCCGGCGTTGCCCGAATGGGTCGAGGAGCGGTCGATCAGTGTGGGCACGATGACCTGACAACCGTTTTCCGCGAGCCGCCTCGCGTAGGCGGGAAAAGGGTCTCTTCCCTCCGCAGCGCCGGCGACGAGAAGCTCGGGCGGCTGATCGGCGTCCGGGAGGACCACGACGCGCGCGACCACCTCGCCCTTGGGCTGCAGCAAAAATCCTTCGCCGTGGATCCCGCCGCCGATCGGCCATCTCACCGCCTTCATCACAAAGGCCTCGGTTTCGGTTTTCGTCGCGGGTGCGGAGAGGGTGGCGACGAGTTCGAGATCCGTCGGAGCCGGGCGCGGATCGACCGCCCCGAGGAGACGGGCGAGCCGCTCGCGGTTGGGTTCGACCGAGGCGGCGTAGGCTTCCGGTGAAGAAAAGTCGGGTTTCCAAAAGGCCGCCCGGCCCTCGGGGGAATGCTGGATTTCCCGCTCGTAGTAGTTCGACACCCCGGCTCCCATACGCTCGGAGAGATCTTCGTCCCCGATCAGCGGGGAGGTTCCGGGCAACGGATCGGCGGCAAGATTCGCCACTGCAAGGATGCTTGCGAACAATGGCAGGGCTTGTAAAAATCGTTTCATCAAGTTCATCAATCGGGGCTTTCACCCTATCCGGACACCACGGCCGCGAAAGGAACAAGTGACGCGATCCGGCACGAGACACTCACTCCCGCATCAAAACCACGCGGAAACCGACATCGTAGCGGTCTTCGGCGGAGGGGCGGGCGGCCATCCGGTTGGCCACGGCGAGGTCGAACTCGGAAGACCGGTTCCACGCTCCGCCCCGCAGCACTTTCCGGTCGGTTCCGACCCACTCGTCCGTGGCGGTGGAACCTTCCTGCCGGACCCGGTTCAGGATCGTCTGGGAGTACCAGTCGCTGACCCATTCCCAGACATTCCCGCGGATGTCATACAATCCGAATTCGTTGGGGGCGAGCGAACCGACCGGGGCGGTCGATTGCTGTCGGTCGAAGAGGCTGGAGACGGCTCCGTCGAGTTTTTGTCCACCGACCAGTTGGCTCCACTCCGCGTCCGTGGGGAGCCGGTAGCGGTACCCCGCCGGGAGGGTGCCGAGGGAGCGCTCCTGCACGGTGAGGGCTTCGCAGAACTTCACCGCGTCGTACCAGGTGACGGTCTCGACGGGATGTTTGGGCGATTTGAAATAGCTCGGATTGATCCCGGAGAGGCGCTCGTATTCTTCCTGGGTGACTTCGTAGGCCCCCGCCCAGCCGAGGAGGGCGTCGATCCAGACGAGTTGCATTCCGAGTCCGTTTTTGAAATCGCGGCTGACCACGGGAGTGGAATCGTAGGTGAGTGTGGCGGTGAAATCGAGGGAACCTCCCGCCTCGAGCGATCCCGAGACCGAGGTCGCCCGATGCTGTTCTTTGCTGAGTTCGAAGCTGTAGTTCCCCGGCGGCACCACCGCAAGGGTCAGGGGGGTCCGGCCCAGCGGCATCCCTCCCGAGACCACCGCCGCTCCGGTCGGATCACTCGCGAGGGTGACGGAACCGTAGGCAAAGGGGAAGTGAACCGTATTGGAGCCATTGGCGGAATCGACGTAGGTGGATTCGGTCACGGATTCCAGTTTCGGATATCGGGCGGAAAACTGATACTCCCCCTCGGGCAACTCGACCCGGAAGGGGGTTTTTTGTCCTCGCCCGAGAGCTTTGTCGCCGAGATAGACTTCCGCACCGGGCGGATCGCTGATGAAGGAAACGAGGGCGCGTTCCCAGGAAAACTCGAGATCCTGGGTCGAACCGCCACTGACCTCGACGGAGCGGCTGATGGGAGCCCAGTCGGCGTAGCGCAGCTCGAGACGGTGTTTCCCGGCGGGCAGATCGGCGAGGCTC
>CAYLJC010000396.1:0-3677 GCA_964383345.1 uncultured Akkermansia sp.
ACGGTCTGCGCCTCGACGCCCTGGGCGGCATCAACGAGGAGCAGGGCACCTTCGCAGGCGGCGAGGGAACGACTCACCTCGTAGGAAAAGTCGACGTGCCCGGGCGTGTCGGCGAGGTTGAGTTGGTAGGTCTTCCCGTCCTTGGCGAGATATTTCATCGTCACCGGGTGGGACTTGATCGTGATCCCGCGCTCGCGCTCGAGATCCATGGAATCGAGCAATTGATCCTGCTTTTGCCGTTGGGAAATCGTCGCGGTGGTCTCGAGAAGACGGTCCGAGAGGGTCGTCTTGCCGTGATCAATGTGGGCGATGATCGAAAAATTTCGTGTCAGTTCAATGGACATCGTCGAAAAGGCGGAAACCTAGTGTGATCTTTTTGAAAGTAAAGGAGACCCTCGCCACACCTTTGCGGGCGAACAAGGTAGCGGGCGCTGCGGGATTTGTCCAAACCGGGGACCACGGGCGCGTCCGAGCGAGAAGCGGGATGATCGGGAAAAGCCGCGCTGGAAAGCTCCGTTTTTCCCGTTACCTTGCCTCCCCGCTCTCTCCCCGCCCGATCAGGAACCATGTTGATCTCCGGAACCGCTCACGACCTCTCCGTATCCTCCGGCAATCCCGACAAGCTCGGTGCCGTCCCCCTGCCCGACGGGACCGTAAATTTCGCGGTCGCCTCGGAAATGGCCGGGGCGATCACACTCGGGCTCTTCACCGAGCCGCGACATCCCGCGAGGGAAACCCACCGCATTCCGCTGACAAACCGCAGCGGCGACACCTGGCATGTCGCGGTCGGAGGCATCCCCGCCGGGAGCACCTACGGCTATCGTGTCGAGGGAGCCTGGGACCCGGCGGCCGGTCTTTTCTTCAATCCCAACAAGCTGCTCCTCGACCCCTACGCGCGTCACATCGACGGCCCCTCGAAGTATCACGCCTCCCTCCGCGCCACCACGACCGACGGGGCGATGGACCCGACCGACAGCGCCCCGCACGCCCCGCGCGCCTTTGTTCCGGCACCGGACCACTACGACTGGGAGGGCGACGCTCCGCTGCGGATTCCGATGACCGACACCGTCATCAGCGAACTGCATGTGAAGGGATTTTCCAAGCTCAATCCCGACGTGCCGGAAAATCTGCGCGGCACCTACGCCGGACTCGCCCACCCCGCCTCGACCGGCTACCTCGTCGATCTCGGGATCACTTCGGTGCAATTGCTCCCGGTGCATCAGCATCTCGACGACGATTTTCTCCTCGAACGGGGGCTCGTCAATTACTGGGGCTACAACACGCTCGGATTCTTCGCTCCCGAGGCCCGCTACGCGGCCGGTGCGGATCCTGTCACCGAGTTCCGCGACATGGTCAAGGCTCTCCACCGGGCCGGACTCGAAGTGATCCTCGACGTCGTCTACAACCACACCTGTGAAGCGGGCACGGACGGGCCGACCTGTCTCCTGCGCGGGTTCGACAATCTCACTTACTACCACACCGATACGACCCACCCCCACAATTACGTCGATTTCACCGGCTGCGGCAACTCGGTCGATCTCTCGCATCCGATCCCCCTCCGCCTCGTCCTCGACAGCCTGCGCTATTGGGTCGAGGAAATGCACGTGGACGGCTTCCGCTTCGATCTCGCCGCCGAACTGGGGCGCACCCTCGAGTCCTACAGTCGGCGCGCCGCCTTTTTCCAGGCGATCCACCAGGATCCCGTCCTCTCGCGAACCAAGCTCATCGCCGAGCCGTGGGATCTCGGTCACGGCGGCTACCAAATCGGCAATTTCCCGGTCGACTGGGCGGAGCTGAATGGAAAATTCCGCGACGGGGTGCGGCGGTTCTGGCGGGGGGAACCGGCCGTCTCGGGCGAACTCGCCGCCCGCCTCACCGGGAGCGAAGATCTCTTCGCGCACAACCGTCGCACCCCGCTGGCGAGCATCAACTTCATCACCTCGCACGACGGCTTCACCCTCCATGATCTCGTCAGCTACAATCAGAAGCACAATCTCGACAACGGAGAGAAAAACGCGGACGGGGACTCCCACAATCTTTCCGGCAACCACGGCCACGAGGGGCCCACAACGGACAAAAAAATCCTCGCACTACGGCATCGCCAGATCCGGAATTTCCTCGCCACCCTGATCTGTTCCCAGGGCGTCCCTTTCCTCCTCGCCGGCGATGAACGGCTCCGCACCCAGTTGGGCAACAACAACGCCTACTGCCAGGACAACGCGATCAGTTGGGTCTCGTGGCAGGCGAGCGCCGAGGCCAAGGCGATGCGGAACTTCGTGCGGCGACTCCTGAAGTTGCGGCGGGATTTTCCCATCCTGCGCCGCAACACCTTTTTTAACGGCGAAGTCCCCGAAGAGGGCAGTCTCCCCGACGTCTGCTGGCTGCGTCCCGATGGCAACATAAAAGAATCGATCGACTGGGAGGCCGAAAAAGCCGGCTCGTTTTCCGTCCTCGTGCGGGGCGCGAGCGTGGAGGAATCACTCCTCTTTTTCTTCAACGCACGGAGCGAGACGAGGGAATTCCACTTCCCCCACAAGCCGCAAGCGACCTGGGAACTGGTCATCGACACCCGCGATCCCCGCCTCGCGGGCAACCGCACGCCCCGCCCCGCCAGCGTCCTCGTGACGGAGCGCTCCCTGCAAATCTGGAGTCCGGCCCCGGCGGACTCCTCACACCCGTAGCGAGCTCCATCCGGGACGAGACGGCACCACTCAGGTCCGGCTGCGACGACGGAATTTTCTCTTCAGATCCGCCACCGAATAGACTCCCGTCCCGACGACGGCGATCAGATAGATCAGAAGCCCGAGACTCACGAGCACTCCCATCGCGCCGAGTCGTTGGAAAAAACGTCCCTCCGCGAAGAGGATGGATTCCCCCCACTCCGCCATTCCCCACACCGCCGCGCCCATGATCGCCGCCGCGAGGAACATGCGTCCGACCCGACTGTAGAATCCCTCGGAAACTCCCATGAATCCCGCGCCGCGCAGACCGAACCAGAGCAGCCCGACATTGACCCACCCCGCCACCGAGGTCGCCAGGGCACAACCGACCGGACCGAGCCAGAGGAAAAACGGGTAGACAAGAACCATGTTGGTGATCGCGGTGATGATCGTGTAGCGCATCGGCGTTTTGGTGTCCTCGCGCGCGAAATACCCCGGTTGGAGCACCCGCGCGAGGATGTAGGCGGGCGTCCCGATGGCGAAAGCGGCGAGGACATAGCCGGCCAGGAGAGCGGATTCCCCTTCGAAATTCCCTCCCTCAAAAATCGCATACATGATCTCACGCGGGATCACCATCATCGCGATCGTCGCGGGGAGGCAGAGAAAAAGCGAAAGTTCGATTCCCTGGCTGAGACTGCGTTTCGCCCCCGCCTCGTCGCCCCCGCGAAGATTGCGGGTGATCTCGGGCAGCAGCACCACCCCGGCGGCCATCCCGATGAGTCCGAGGGGGAGCTGGTTGATCCGATCCGCGTAAAAGATCGCCGTCTTTCCCCCGATCTGGAGCGAGGCAACGGTTTGCCCGACAATGAGATTCAACTGCTGCACGCTCGCGCTGACCAACCCCGGCGCCATCAGGAGCGAGAGCCGTTTGGCGTCCTCGTCGATCTTGGGAAGGAGCGGACGCAGATCCACTCCGCGACGCAGGCACGAGATCAAGACCAAGCCGAGTTGGAGAAT
>CAYLJC010000397.1:0-3675 GCA_964383345.1 uncultured Akkermansia sp.
GTCAGTGTTCTCACAGAATTGGAAATTTTCAAATTGTCGCTTACCGATGAGACGAATTCTTTTTCATGAAAGCCCACGGCACGCTGATCCGCCGATCCGCCCTCACCGAGACCAGCCTCATCGTCTCCTGGTGTACCCACGAGATGGGGATCGTCAAAACCGTCGCCAAAGGAGCTCTCCGTCCGAAAAGCCCCTTTGCCGGCAAGCTCGATCTCTTTTATCTCTGCGCGGTGGAAATCCATCCGGCCCGGAACGGCGACCTCCACATTCTCAAGGATCTCCGAATCGAGCGGCCCCGGCTCGGGCTGCGGCGAAATTATCTCCAGACCCTCGCCGCCGCTTATTTCGTGAAATGGATCGACCAGGTCGCCGAGGCGGAGACGCCTCTCCCCGAACTCGCGGACCTGCTCGACCGGGGGCTGAACTACCTCGAAGACCACGACGCAGACCGCCGTGCGATCGAGCATTTTGAGCGTCAGCTCGGCACCTTTCTCGGGGTGCTCGAACCGGGCAGGGAACCGATCCGCTCCATTCGAGAGCATTTCGGAACGACCCCGCCCCAGCGCGAGGAGCTCATGCAGCGGTTCTCCTGATTGGCGTTTGCACCAGCCGGATCTGTCCGCAGCATGGCTTCCGCAAATTTCAGACAGGATCACAGGATAGACAGGATCAGAAAAAAACCGGATAAACCCATCCTGTAAAATCCTGTTATCCTGTCCACCCCCCTCTGCCCAAGCCCTCTTGTCCCCGAATTTCACCTTCTCGCGATGCCCGGTCGGGTAGGGCGGCTTGTCCTCAAGCCGCCGCCGTTTGGCCCATCGGCGCCCTTCCATCCCTCGCGGCGCGGTGGAGGCAAGACGCCCTACCTTTGTGCAATGCCCAACCGAGCGCCGTTTTCCTCAGAAAGTGGCCCGGGCACCGACGTGCCAGCGTCCCTGGTTGCCGTCATCGAATCCTTCTTCGGTTACCTGGAAGCCGTAATCCACCCGCAGAGTGAACCAGTTTTCCCGCTGATAACGGAAGCCCAGACCCACCGAACCGATTTCGAGATCCTCTTCACCCGGAAGCGGGGTGTGGCTGGAAACCGCCGCGAAGTCATAGAAGACGAGGCCATACGCGCCATCCCGGACATTCCCGAAGCCGGAGAAAGTGGAGGGATAGAAACTCGGGGTGCGCAACTCCACGGAGCCGGCGACACCGGAGTCTCCGCGGACGATGCGCTGTTCGAAGCCGCGGACGCTGTCATAGCCTCCCGCACCGAGGGTTTCACTGGCGAGCAGGTTGGCATTGGCTCCCTGTCCCTGGAGACGGGCGTAGGCGGACCAACCTGCCGGGAGCTGCTGATCGCGCTCCAGCGTGACTTGTCCGTAGGTGTAGTTGGCGGTGGCGAGAGCACGCTGGGTCTGGAAGATCGCATCGGTGTTGTGTGCGGTGTTGTCCCCGGGGCTGGACACGATCTCGGAATCCATCCTCCACACACCGCTGCTGTCACGCACGACGATGTTGTAGCCGAGGCTGTATTGGACGATCTCGGAAATGGTATTGAAGACCTGGACATTGTTGAAGGCGAGGTCGGTGTTGCTGGTCTTGAAATCCATCCCGAGTTCCAGCTCGTGCGAAAGACGCCCGATGCTGGGAAGGGGAATACCGTAACGCCCGCTCAACTGCTTGTTCACCCCACCCGTGTTGAAGTTCGCCCCGCCGGCCGCGAAAGCCGCGTCGCTTTCGACATAGGCACCCAGCAAGGTGACCTGATGCCGCCAGGGGAGATAGGAGGCAAAAACCCCGCTGTGCCCCAGCAGCTCGCTCTCGTTGTCGAAGTTGGTGGTGAACTGGTAGCTGAGGATGGAATCTTCTCCGAAGAAGAGCGGTCCGGTCCAGCTCGCGCCGAAAATGCCGCGCTCTTCCCCGAGGATGGAGGTCCCGGAATTCTCCAGGGCGACATAGCCCATCAACTCGCGGGAGGACTGATTGCGAAGGATGACATCGGTCTCGCCGTAGCCGTCGCCGGGGCTGAAGACCAGATCGACATGACGATTCGGATGCTTGTTGATCCAGTTCATGTCCTCGGTGAGTTCGCTCTCGCGAATGACTTCCCCGCGCTCGGTGCGAATCTGTCTCGCCAGGGCGCGGCCCTCGGCGGGATCGGCACCTTCGACGAGAACATCGCCGAGACGGCCTTCGATGATGACCAACTGAAGCACGCCGGAGGAAATTTCCTGCTCGGGCACGAGAACATCGACGACGGGGAGATCGCTCCTACGGTAGGCGAGAACGGCCTCGCGGACCATCTGGTTGAGACCCCCGAGGGTAAGTGAATCCCCCACTCTCGCAGCGAACACATCATGCACACGCGACGGAAGCTCCACCCCTTCGGAAACCACGCCCGAAACGGAACCGAGTCCGCCCTTGGAAACCGAACTGGTCGACCGCACCACGCGGATGCCGCGGAGATTCGGTGTGAGCGGCGTGCTGTCGAGAGAAGGATTGGCCGCCCCGGCGGAGTGGCCTCCGGGTCCTTCCGGCAAGGCGTAGGAGACCGGCTGGACCTCGTCACGAGACGCTCCGAAGGGGTTGCGCCAGCGCCACTTGGGGGCTTCTTCCGAGGCGCTCCCGCCCTGCTCGCTGGTGCCCCGCTTCCACCAGGTTTGCACCGGTGCTTCGTTTCTGCGGCCCTTGTAGACGAGCTGGTTGTCCTGGTAATACGCAGAGCTTTCATTGAAGGGTTTCAGAGTGCCCTCGGAAACGGTCGTGGGGGCCTCCTGGTTGCCAACAAAGCCGACGCCACCCATTTGCTCCGACCCCTGCGATTCCACCAGTACCAAAGCAGTGGAGGGATCCGCTTCGGGACGATTCACGGTGGCCCGTTTCCGGAGCTCTTTCTCTTCGCGGATCGCTTCGGCCTCGGCCTTGCGTTTCTCCTGCCTGGCGATGAACTTGTCACGCATGCGCTCCTTGCGACTCACTTGATCCGGCGTTCTGAGATCGGGAAGGGGCGGGAGGTCGATGAGGGTCTCTTCGGGAGTTGGCGGAGGCATCGCCCCCCAATAATCGGCATCGCCAAAGGCCTTGAGACGGGAACCGCTCGGCGTGATCCCATCCGCACCGGCGGGGAGGGAGTTCTGCACGGTGATTTCGTCGGAGACCGCCTTGCGCTCCCTCTGCTGGCTCTGCGCCGTCTTGAGCCGCTGGCCGAGGGTCGCCCTGCCCGTGTCCTCGGGCTGACGACGATAGACGCTTTGCGCACGCTCCGCCTCCGCCTCCTTGCGGGACATCTGCCGTTTTTCCCGCCAAGAGAGCTTGCGATCCGGGTCCCCCAGATCGAGATCCGGCAGCGGCGGGAGTGCGCCGAGTTCGGAATCCTGAGCCCGCAGAATGGACACGGTCGAGAGAAGGAGCACAAGGGCGAGGGCGCTGGGAGTCAAATACTTCATTCAGAGCGGCTTATCAAAAGGGTCGAAAGCAGGATTCCCCACTCTCACCCACGATCTTGAAAGCAATCACCAAAATTCGCAAGAGGAATATTCAATTTATTGAAGAATCTCTTTTCTTGGAGAAGTTGATTTCTTGGTTTCGTTAACAATTTTCGCCCCCCGAGGCTCCGTCGGGGCTAAAAAAGCCCCGCTCCTTGAAGGCTGGCGGCCGCATCCGCCTTCGACCCCAAGGAGGGGCGCT
>CAYLJC010000398.1:0-3657 GCA_964383345.1 uncultured Akkermansia sp.
AGAGGAGGAATGGGCATAAGGATATCGAGTTTGGACGAGCCGGTCGGGGTTTCCTTTCAGGGATCCTTTTCAGTATCCCGCATCGTCCAAATCGCGTCGAGTTCTTCTGAAGCGAGTTCGCGCCATTCTCCCTCGGCGAGTTCGGCGGGGAGGACAAGATCTCCCAGGGCGACGCGCCGCAGGGTGACGACGTGGTTGCCCGCCGCCGCGAACATGCGGCGGACCTGGTGGTAACGGCCCTCGTGCAGGGTGAGGAGTGCTTCTTTCTCCCCGAGGATCTCAAGGGTGGCGGGGAGAAGCGGCCGGGCCTCGCTCTTGAGGACGAGGTCGCCCGAGGCGAAAAGGGCGGCCTCGTGTCCGGCGAGCGGGCGGTCGAGGGTGACGTGGTAGACTTTCCGGCAAAGGGATTTCGGATGAATGATGCGGTGGAGGAGCTGGCCGTCGTCGGTGAGGAGGAGGAGCCCGGTGGTGTCCTTGTCGAGTCGTCCGACGGAATGGAGCCCCGGCTGGCGGCGGGCGAAGCGCGGCGGGAGCAATGCGTAGATGGTCTCGCCGGGATCGTCCGCGCTGCACGTGTATCCCGCCGGTTTATGGAGGATGAGGGTGAGCGGGGCGGCCGGGTCGAGCGTCTCGCCGAGCACACGGATCGCGTTGTGGGCGACGTCATCATGCTCCGAGAGAACCGCTCCCGAGGCATCGGTGACGGCACCGCCGCGGATCAGTTGCCGCACCTCCCGGCGGGAACCGTAGCCGAGATTGGCGAGCCGTCGGATGAGTTTCATGCCTGCTTTTCGGCGAAGATCAGTTTGTAGGTCTTGTTCTCCGCGACGCGGCGGAAGACAAATCCGTCGGCCTCGAGCGCGGCTTCGTAGGGGAGCTGGCGATTCGCCACGAGGAGGAGGGTGCCGCCCCGCCGCAGCGATCCCGCCGCCGCCCGGATGAAGGCTTTTCCCAGGTCAATGCGGGTGGCCTGGCCGGTGTGAAAGGGCGGATTCATCAGGATGTGGTCGTAGGTCCCGGGGAGTCCGGGCACAACGTCGTGCCAGTGAAAAGCGGCCCGCGGGTCCCCGCCGAGGTTCTCTTTGGCGCAGTCGAGGGCGCGGGCGTCGGCTTCGAAGAGGTCGATGGATCGAATCCGCGGGGCGCGTCGCAGCGCCTCGGCGGAGAGGAACCCCCAGCCGGCCCCGAGATCGGCGACGCGGCCGTCGAGGTGGTCGGGGAGATGATCGACCAGCATCCGGGAGCCGGGGTCGATGTGTTCGCTGCTGAAAAGGCCCGCCTGCGTCGTGTAGTCCGTCCCCGGGATGATCCGCGGCTCGGTCAGGGCGCGCCATTCGGCGAAGAGGGCCTCGTCCCAGTCTCCGCCCTCGGTCGCCGCGAAGGCGCGGCATTTGTTTTTCTGGAGCGAGCGGACCGCGCCGGTGGCTTTCGCGAGAGTTTTCTCAAAGCGCCCCGCTCCCGTCGCGTTCGCCAGCGCGGCGACGAGGTGGCCGCCCGGTTCGAGCCGGTCGCGCGCCAGCGCGAAGGAGGCGAGGATCTCGTCGCGGGATTTGCCGGGGAGGACGAGGACGACGGGCCAGCGTCCCTCGGGAAGTGCGTCAACGCGCCGGAGCCCGGCCCGGTCCCAGGCCTCGGCGCGGTGTTTGATCGGCTGCCAACCCGTCAAATCGGGCCAGGCCGCGAGATCAGGGTGCGGCTCGGCACCGAGGAAGAGCGCGCGGGACGGCACCGCGAGCGGATCGCTCCCGGAAAAGTGGCGCAACAGGGTGTCGAGGGCGGGATTCATGGCGAGGCGACAGGAGAAAACGGACAATACAGGCAATACGGTAAAGGGGACGGACTACGCCTCGGATCGTGCGGTAGCGGACGGAACGCTCTCCGGTTCCTCGGGATCCTCGTGCCAGGGCGTCCCGGCGGACTGGCTGCGTTGCACATCGGCGATGACCTGGGCCCCGAGCAACACGATCAAGGCGGCGGCCTCGAGCGTCAGCAGCACGATCACCGTCGTCGCCATGGAACCGTAGATGGTGTTCACAAAATACGCCGTCGTAAAATACTTCACCAGGGAATGCCGCAGGATTTCCCAGAGAATCGCCGCCGTGAACCCGCCGGTGAGAGCCAGGCGGAAGGAGATCGCGGCGGTGGGCAGCAGTTTGTAAAGCGTGGAGAAGAGAAGCACCAGGCCGAGGAAACCGATCAGATAGAGCAGATTTCCCGTCGTCCGCACGGTGGTGAAGTCGATTCCCAGCAGTTCGTAGGTCCTGGCCTCGGAGGCGTCGAGGAACGCGGTCACCCCCGTGACCACGATGAGCCCCAGCGCGACGAGGGCGATGAACAGATAGGGAAGCAGCGCCGAGACCCAGAAGCGTCGCCGGAGCGGGCGGGTCGGTCGGTGGAAGATGACCGCGATGGCATTCTCAAGAACGCGGAACGCGAGCGAGCCGAAGAAGAGCAGGACGACGAGTCCGAGCCATCCGGCGAGTTGACGGGTCTCCAGGTAACTCCCGACAACCTCCTTCACCATAGGCACCGCTCCCGGCGCGATGAGGGAGACTTCCGTGCTGAGGGCGTCGAGGATGAGGGCCTTGTCAAAGAACTGGGAAAAGATCACGACCAGAACCGCCGAGAGGGGGATGAGCGAGAGCAGTGCATTGTAGGCCACCGCCCCCGTCAGGACCAGGCCGTTGTTGCGGAGGAAAAAATCGCGCAGCACCCGTCGGGCGAAGCGCACGAAATGAATCATCGTTTTCTTCACCGCGCGCCCCTCCCTTTGGTCCCGTCGCCGGACAACAGCCCGCCCTCCGCACACGGGAGCGACGGACGACGAAAGAGCGGGGCCGGAGACGGGAACATTGCCCGTGAAATAAACGACGACCCCGCCACGGTCAAGCGGTCAAGGGAGCCGACCGGATTTTCGGCAAGCGCTTCCCGATCAATGATCCCCACCGCCCGCCAAGGGGAAAGAGATGGCAAGCCAGGCCTTGTCATCCTCGACGTGCCCGCCTTCGCTTCTCAATCCCCCCCGCCTACACCAACTCAACAGCTTTCGGTACGCCGCCGCCCCGCAGAATCTGGTCGAGGTAAGCTTCGGGTTCGTCGTACAGGAATACGACGTGATGATCGAGAAAATCCTGTGGATTCTTGCCGTCGGACCAATGCTCGATGGCGCTGCGGCGGGTCGGCGAAATAATCCAGGAATCCAATGTTACCTTGGGATCGTTGAGACGCTCCCGCTCGATTTCCTTGATCGTCCGGCAAAACTGAATCTTGGCATCCTGGAAGGCGTGGGCATGGCGCAGGCCGTGAGGATCGAGGAAATAGATGTGCTGTTCGTCACCTTCCACGATCCAGAGAATGAAGTCGGGATAGAAGCCTCCCTCGGCGAAAAAGGAAATCCCTTTCCCGCGGCTCTGGTTGCGCAAGAGATACAACTCCTTGTCGGCGAGAAAGCCGTTTTCCTCGCGTGCGACCCAGGTCTTCAGATCGTGGCAGAATTGTTTTTCGTGCTTGTTCAGGGCGGCGGGTTTGATCGAGACTTTCAGCTCACCGTCGGCCACGTGAATAAGCGGCTGGTAGAGGTGATTGGCGAAGCGGAACAGCTCGACGTTGTGGGCCTTGTATTCCGCCAGCTCTCTGCTCTTCAGCCTGGCTTTGATG
>CAYLJC010000399.1:0-3656 GCA_964383345.1 uncultured Akkermansia sp.
GCGCCGCAATAAACCTCCCAGCCCCTTTTTTTCGGCAGAGTTTTCCACACCGTTCCTTCCTTTTGTAAGCGCCCGGCAAGCCCGGCCCTCAAGCCACGCACAGAAATCGGTATCGAAATCGAAATCGAAATCGAAATCGAAATCGAAATCGAAAAAGATAATGGGCGGATAAAGGAGAGCGATCTCCGCTCCCGGCATAAATAGCCTGTCCCTCCGAAATCTCCGCCCCCCGATAGGCTCCGCCGGGGCTTACAAAGCCCCGCTCCTTGTGGCTGGCGCCCCCATCCACCTTCGGCCCCAAGGAGCGGCGCTTTGTAAGCGCCCGGCAAGCCCTGCCCTCAAGCCGCGCCCACAACCCCCAACCCCGCACCCCCGCAACCCCGCAACCCCACCCCAAAACCTGAAAATAATTAAAATTACATATTTTAAGATTATTTTTAAAATTTTCTTTGTGTTATGGAAATTATTGTAATAATATTCCACCCGACCGAATCGTTTTGCTTTCGACACTCTCAATGGATCCTCAGGCCCAAGCCCAAGCCCACCACATCATGAGCGAAGTTTTCGCTGTGGCCGGGGCGAATTCCATCTCCGACATCCAGATGCGGAGCGGCACCTGGATTTATTGCCACACCAAAAAAGGCCTCGAGATCATCAGCCGCCTCGGCGAACTGCCCGCCGAGGTCGTGATGAATGTCGTCGAATACCTCTACGGACGCCAGGAGAGCGAATCGGTCGGCTCGATGGCCAAGCTGCAGAACCTCAAGGAGGTCAAAGAGCGGCTGCTCGAGGACAAAGTGGCCGATTTCAGCACCGAGGGTTTCCCCCTGCCCGATGGCTCGATCTCGGGTCGGATGCGGGTGCAGGCCCATCTCAGCACCTCGGGGCCCGGTCTCACCTGCCGTATCCTCAGTGACGACATCGCCGACCTCAACACCCTCGGGATCGCCGCCGACACCACACGGGCGCTCTGCGATTTCATGAAACGCCGCCAGGGTTTCGGACTCGTCACCGGCCAGACCGGTTCGGGGAAATCCACCACCCTCGCCGCGATCCTCGACTGGCTCCGCCAAAACCAGCCCCGCCACATCGTCACCGTGGAGGACCCCATCGAGTACCGCTACTCCCGCTTCCTCGCCAAACCCGACGCCAACGGCCTCCCCGTGCCCGCCCCCGGCTTCTGCACCCAGCAGGAAGTCGGCAAACACGTCGCCACCTACAAACAGGGACTCAAGGACGCTCTCCGCAAAGCGCCCCACGTCATCCTCATCGGGGAAATCCGCGACCGCGAGACCATGGAGATCGCGATCGAGGCGGCCCAGACCGGCCACATCGTCATCTCCACCCTGCACACCAACGGCGCGGTGAAAACCCTCAGCCGTATCCTCGAGTTTTTCCCCCAGGCGCAGCACCGCTCCATCCTCGGGCGTCTCTCCGAGATTCTCATGTTCATCCTTTCCCAGGGGCTCATCCCCACGGAAAAAGGACGGGTTCTCAACTACGAATTTCTCCAGAACAACAGCTCGGCGGTGCGCTCCGGGATCGCCTCCTACGACGGCGCGGCCAAGTCCCTCGAAGACGCCATCCGCCACAGCGGCAACATCCAGTGGGACGCCAATCTCAAGAACCTGATGAACGCCGGCAAGATTTCCTACCAGGCCTACCAGATGAACCGCATGAACGAAGACGAGGGCGAGGACCTCCTCTTCATCTCCCGGCGGGCGGGCTGAAAACACTTTCGGTCAGGGTCCTTCGTGACCTGACCGGCATACAAAAACAACATAACGTAATAACTGATAATGAAACTGAACAACAGCAAAAAACAAGCCGGTCTCACCCTGATCGAGGTCACCCTCGTGATCGCGGTGCTGCTCGGACTCATCTCCGTCCTTTTCATCGGCGTCTCCGCCTACAAAGAGGGTTCCAACCGCGCCAAGTGCATCCTGAACATCACCAACGTCCAGAAGGCCGTTCGTTCGTATCAGAACATGTATGAGAAGAAAGTCACTGACACCCTCGCCTTTGAAACAGGCAACTCGGTCTTCGGCGAAGGCAAACTCATCGAAGAACTGCCCGTATGCCCCAGCGGTGGCGATTACACCGGTGCCGGCTCGATCCCCGCAATTGGCACCGCCTACCTCACCTGCGACTACCAGACTGGCGAAGAAACGGCCCACGTTCCCGCCAGCACCGACGGCTGGTAATCCACACCTCCGGGCAACACCCGAACCCAATTCCACTCTTCCGCCCGCAGGGCCCTCGGCCCTGCGCGGCGGAAGCCTCTCTCCCCTGTCCTTCCGCTTCTCCCGCCCTCTCCTTTCTTTTCCCTTTCCCTTTTTCCCGCCGCGATCATGGATCTGCTCCCCGCCAACGCTTCCCCGCTCAAGGTCTACCGCCAGACCAAGCAGATCCTCAGCCACACCAGCCGCGCGAAAAACCCCGACTGGTACAAACCCGCCGCCCAACTCGACCTGCAGTGGCACATCTGGATCGGCACCCGGCACATTTCCTCGGCGCTCCACCACCTCTCCGGCGGCACCTGGCACGAGGGTCCCGAACTGCCCCGCATCGCCCTCGAAGAGGATGAAAACGGCGCTCCCTCCGGTCTCGACGAGACCTCCCGCAACGCCCTCCACGATCTCCTCCGCCGCCTCCTCGGCAGCCGCGAATTCGGCGGAAAGCCCAAATCCCTCGGCATCGTGCTGCACCTCGCCGACGCCCTCCGCACCCGCGATCTCGCTCCCGACTTTTCCACCGACGAGGACTTCGAGGGGCTCAACGAATTGCTCATCACCGCCCCCGAGATCGCCCTCGGGGACGAATCCCTCGATCCCGCCGAGGGGCATTGGCGTCTCCTCCCCCTCCCCGGTGCCGTCGAGGAGCAGCGCCGCTCCCTCGCCGACCAGGTCTCCTCACACTACCACTTCATCGTGGAAGAATTCCGGGAATACGGCGTGCTGCGCAATCTCCCGGTGATCGTCAATGTCCACGCCGCCCCCCTCGAGGCGATGGCGGCGGTCCCCCTGCTCGTCCCCGAGAGCGCTCTGGGGAACGGTATTTTCCTCTTCCAATATGACAGTTTCACCTATCTCTTTGCGACCGGACCCAAGCGGGAGCTGCGCCTCGTGCGTCCCCTCTTCCACCGGGCCGAGGGGCATCTCTCCCCTCTCGAGATCGCCGACGTCATCAAGAGCACCGGCGCGCTCCTCAACAACCGGACCCCCACCATCACCTATCTCTCCCTCACCGGGATGGCCCCCGCAGAGATCGGGGAACTGCTCGAACCGACCCGGGAGGAGAATCCCGAGAGCACCCTGCTGAGCCTCTCGCCGGGGCAACTCGATTTTCTCGAAAGCGTCCCGGATCTCCGCTTCGAGTTCTGGGTCGCGGTGCATCCGTCCAAGGGAAACGAGAGCGGACCCGGCGCGATGTTCAGCGAACTGCGGAAACGCTGGGCCTCGCAGGATTTTTACGGCCTCGCCCGCAGCGAGCGGGATCTCATGCCCACCCGGGGCGACCTGCAACTGCTCCAGGCCTCGCGCTGGCTCCAGCGGATCGCGATCCTCGCAGTGCTGGTTTTCGCGGGCTGGACCGGAGCCGATTTCATCGCCAAGATGCGCACCGAGGCCTGGGAACTCGACGAGGGCATCGCCTCG
>CAYLJC010000400.1:0-3048 GCA_964383345.1 uncultured Akkermansia sp.
CGCTCCACCACACCCCGCGTCATCCCTGTGGACCCCTCCGCGAACCGGCGTTTCCACAATGGCCCCAGGCCCTCTTCGGACGTGGCTCGAAGGCTCGCTTCGAATTACAGTTCGCGCGGCGCAGGGCGCACTCCGCGTTCCGTGTCGCAAGACAACCGCCAGGTGCGTCCCGACAACACCGGTCGTCCGAATCCACGTGTTTCTCCCAATCCTCTTGCGAGTAATCGCGTCGCAGCTCCCATGAGGCTGCGGGATTATCTCGATGCGTCTCCCGGGAACGCGGTGGATGGAAACCGGCATCGCTATCGACCCGGGCAGGCCCGACCCCTCGTCCATCACCAGTCGATCACACTCCCGCAAGACACCCGCTGGACGCACGGCCACAGCGTATGGCGTCCCGATCACCAGACGAGCCGGTATCGCACGAGCCATTACAGCACCAACTTCCTCTATGCGATGAACTACGCCAATCGCCCCGCTGCCTGGGGAACCCGTCCGTGGTGGGGCACCAAACACCACCACACCTGGCACAAGGGGCGCTGGGACTACGGCTGGAACAACCACTGGCGCAATCGCTATCGCCATTACCACCGCCCCGTCTCCTACTATCCTCCCGGGTACCGCAGCTACTCTGTGGGGCCTGCGGCGATCATCCCCTGGGGGCTGGCCTCGTGGACACTCGGCAGCCTCGCCTACGACACCGGCTACTACAGCTACCGCAATCCCTACTACGCCCCGCCGGTGGAGACCTATACGACGGTGATCCACTACTCCGAGCCCATCAGCGTAGCCGCCGCCCGCTACGACCCCCCTACGGAAGCGCTCGCCCTGAGCAATGCCGAAAAGTCCGCCGCCGCACTGCAAATCTCCCGCGCGACGTTCAAAGAAGGGGACTACCCGGCCGCTCTCTCGGCGGTGGAGGAGGCCATTTCCTACGAACCGGGCGACAGTACTCTCCACGAGTATCGCGCCCTCGTCCTCTTCGCCCTGGGACGCTACGGAGACGCCGCCGGGGTCTTGAATCCCGTGCTCGCCTCGGGTCCGGGTTGGACTTGGGACACCATGATAGACCTCTACGCTTCGCCGGATCGCTACACGGATCAGCTCCGCCCACTCGAAGACCATGTGCTGAAACAGACCGACGAAGCGGACGCCCACTTCCTCCTCGGGTACCACTACATGGTGGGCGGCCACCTGGAGGACGCCTATGCCATGCTCGACCGGGTCCATCAGTTGCAGCCCGACGATACCGTGGCCCGGCAGTTGCGCTCCCTCGTCGGAGACTCCATCCCCACCGATGAGCCTCTCCTCGAAAAAACCGATGGCACGGAAATGGCGAAGGGGGAAAAACCCTCCCTCGACAAGGCGGCCCTTCAGGGTGTTTGGGAGGCGACATCCACCGAGGGAAAAACGATCACCCTCTCGATGGCGGAGCCGGGCGGTTTTTCCTGGACCTATCAGGGAGCGACCGAAGGAGAGGTGTTGAAAGGGGACTGGTCCATCGACGAAGAAGGGTTCCTCGTTCTGGCCGGGAAAGACGTTCAGCTCGTCGGGGACGTCACCCTGAACGAGGATGGCAGCCTGCACTTCCTCCTCGCCGGGAGCCCCGAAGGCGATCCCGGCCTGGTCTTCCGCCGTCACTGATCCCCCTGTTTTTCTCACGCCCGGATCACTCGCCCGACGATTCGCTTTCGCTTCCGTCCGGTTCGAAATGCAACAGGTCGCCCGGTTCGCAGTCGAGAGCCTGACAGATGGCCTCCAGGGTGGAAAATTTGATGGCCTTGGCTTTTCCGGTCTTCAAGACGGACAGGTTCGGAACCGTGATATCGACCCGTTCGGCGAGTTCATTGAGACGCATTTTGCGCTCGGCGAGGAGCACGTCCAGTCTGACATTGATCGGCATTTTGACTCGTGATGTGTCGGTGTTAGAAATGTAGGGATGGGTGGCGGGCTCAGATGGTGAGGTCTTGTTCGGCGCGGAGTTCGCAGGCTTCTTCCAAAATCCAGCCTATCATGAGGAGGATGAGACCACCGAGCAGGGCGGGATTGAGCGAGGCGACGACCAGGCCCAGCAGTTCGCCCGGGTGAGCGGAATCGCCGAGAAGCTGGATCACAAATCCGACCACCGGAAGGGTGCCACAAAAGAGATACATCGCACCCAGCCATTTGAGGAAGCGGGCACCGCTGGGATGGAAGACGCCCCGGTGAAGAAAGGCGTTGAACATGCGCTCCAGCAGCAGGATGGAGCCGAACCACCAGAGGTAGACCAGCAGCACGGCGGGGAGATAGACGGGACCGGCGCTTCCCCCGTCCTGGGGAGGAGCGGTCCCCCGAAACACGCTTACCGTGGTGACTGCCGACGCCAGGACGAGACCGGCCATCAGAATCCGACAGATCAATCGCAAGGTGCGGCTCAACTTCATCACCCGCCGGAGGCGGGGTGTTTCCGACCCGGTGGAACGACCGGATCCCGGCTGGGGGGGCTTGATGGTGTCTTCGTCCATGAAGCCATCTTGTCAGATTTATTATGTTCTACAATAAAAATTTATCGCAAAACGATAAATAAATATCGCAAAACGATTTTTCTTTCGGTCTTGCGACAACTCGCCAGGTACCCCCGACTGCGGAGGGGAATGCGACCCGCGGATTCGTCCAGACCGCGTGGCTCACGCGCCGATGGCCCGGTCGAGCAGGTTCTTGGTGATCCGCTGGACCCGCGCGTCGGGACCGTGGGGACGCGACCAGTGCGACCAGGGCAACATGTGTCCGGGAGGCGAGGCGAGTCCCTGGCACCAGAAAATGGTCGCGGCGTTGAAGACAAAATTGTCCTTCGGGCCGGGATAGATCACGGCGCTCCACTCCGAGGGATTCACCCCGCCCTGCAGCGCCGTGCCCTGGGCGACGACCTCGAGTCCGGGAATGTCGGACGGCGGATCGCCGTGATATTCCCAACCGATCAATCCGGGAATGGAGTCGCCCGCCTTCATCCCGGTGCCTTCGAAGATCCAGTGATCGGGCTTTTCACAGATCCAGTCGCCGCCGCCGTTG
>CAYLJC010000400.1:3058-3646 GCA_964383345.1 uncultured Akkermansia sp.
CGGACGGATGTTGCGCACGCCCATGAGGTAGCCTTCGTCCGGTCCGCGATGGGGAAAGGGACCATGGCTCTTTTCCCGATCCACCGCATGGGGGCGCTCGCCGCCGTAGGGTCCGCCCCGGAAGATGACGCGCTTCTCCCGTCCGTCGGTGGCCGGGGTCATCGGGGTGACCCAGCAGACCGCGTTGCCGGAGAAAAAGAGCAGGTTGGTCCCCGTGTCGCGGAGTTTGACGACGTTTTCATACTCGCGGATGTCCCAGTATTCGTCGTGCCCGTTGCTGATGAAAGCCTTGAAGCGGTCCGGCCGCGCGTAGGTCGGATCGACCATGTCGGCGTTGGAGCAGTAGGTGACGTCGTAGCCCTGCTCTTCCATCCAATAGGCCATGGGAAACTCAAAGCAAAGCCACTCGCCCGAACCGATCGACATGGGGTTCTCGTAGATCTGCGAATACATGCCGTAGGGACGGTCGAAACTGACCTCGGCCCAGGGTCCCTGACCGCCCTTGGGATGGGTGTAGATGGAAAAGTTGGTCGGCCATTTGTTGTAGGCCTGCCAGGTGTTGTCGGAGCACTGCAGGCAGAAGTCGGC
>CAYLJC010000401.1:0-3633 GCA_964383345.1 uncultured Akkermansia sp.
TCGACCCCAAGGAAGGGCGCTTTGTAAGCGCCCGGCAAGCCCCGCCCTCAACCTCCGCCCCCAAGCTCCGCCCCCAAGCTCCGTCGGAAAACAAGCGCGGTGATCGCGCGAAGACGGATTTCGACGGGAAAGGCCTTGACTTCCCCGCCCCCGCCCGACGACCCTCACGCCTGCATTCCGCAAACAAAAACCGACCGCCGAGACGCCGCCCCACCCTCCATTCCCCGCTTTCCCCCTCCATGAAAACCTTTTCCGCGCTCCTCTCACTCGGCTTCTTCCTCTGCCTCGCCACCCTCCCCACACTCGCCCGGGGCGAGGGAACACTCGAGGCCGGAGCCGCTCTCAGCAACATCACCCCGCCCCTCGGGACCATGATCGTCGGCAGCCTCAACCGACCGCCGGCGGAGCATATCCACGACGAACTGCACGCCCGCTGTCTCGTCGTCCGCTCGGGCGACACCACCCTCGCCTTGGTGGTCTGCGACCTCCTCGGCCTGAGCACTCCCGTCAGCGAGGAGGCGCGCGCCCGGATCGAATCCACTCTCGGCATACCGAAAGAAAACGTGCTCATCTGCGCGACCCACACCCACTCCGCCGGCACCGCCGTGGGCACACAGCGCAATGTCTACGACGCCCCCCTCGACGACTACCAGATTTTCCTGGCGCGGCGCATCGCGGACGGCGTCCGGCGGGCCCACACCCTGCTCCGTCCCGCCGAAGTCGCCTTCGGTTCGGTGGACATCCCCGAGCACGTCCACAACCGCCGCTGGATCATGAAGGACGGCACCGCGCCCCCCAACCCCTTCGGGGAGATCGAAAAGGTGAAGATGAACCCGCCCCGCGCCAGCGAAAACCTCGTCGAACCGGCCGGTCCCATCGACCCGACCCTCTCCTTCGTCGCCTTCCGCGAACCCGAAGGCCGTCTCATCTCCCTGCTCGCCGCCTACTCCCTCCACTACGTCGGCGGCGTCAGGAGAGCCACCGTCTCCGCCGACTACTTCGCCGTCTTCAGCGAACACCTCAAATCCCTCGTTCCCGGTCCCCCCACCCCGGCGGACGCCCCCTTCGTCGCGATGATGGCCAACGGCACCAGCGGCGACATCAACAACATCAACTTCCGTGAGAAAAGGGAAAAACGCGCTCCCTACGAGCAGATGACCTTCGTCGGCAAGGATGTCGCTGAGAAAGTCCACCACGCCCTCGACGGACTCGAATGGAAAAAAGAGGCCGACCTCGACGCCCGCTACCTCGATCTCCCGATCCGGCGGCGCGACTATCCCACCGACCTGCAGGCCTGGGCCGAAAAGACCCTCGCGACCGAAGTTCCGGCCGGCAAAATCAGTTCCCCCCACAACTTCGCCGCCCGCGTCGTAGCCCTGGCCAAGTTGGACAAGGACGTGACCCTGCCCTTGCAACATCTCCGCATCGGCGACATCGGCATCGGGACTTTTCCCATCGAGGTCTTCGCCGAGACCGGACTGGAGTTCAAAGAGAAAAGCCCCGTGAAACACGCCTTCCTGATCTCCCTCGCCCACGGCTACAACGGCTACCTGCCCACCCCCCGGCACATGGAACTGGGCGGATACGAGACCTGGCCGGGAGCGAACCATTTCGAACCCCGGGCCAGCGTCAAGATGATGGAGGCCCTGCTGAAGATGGCGGAGGAAAGCCTCGGAAAGTGAGCGGCTTTGAATGGTGGTGCCGGGATTTTGTTCGCGGATCTCGGAGGCAGCGCCCACCGCTCCTCCGTCGAATTCGTCCCGCCCGTGCATCCGCACTCCGCCCTTGCGCGCCCCTTCTCTCTCCGGCATACTCGCGGGGTGATTCTGGATCTCGACAAATTCATCGCCAAGGAGCGCTTTTTCTGGGACGAGCTGGCGGCGCTGCTGGCCCGTCAGGAGGCCCAACCGGATCGCCGCCCGCCGTTGGAAGAGGCGAAGCGTTTCCTCTACCTCTACCAGCGCGTCTCCTCGGATCTGGTGAAACTGAAAACCTTCGCGGGCGAGGCGGAAACGACCCGATTTCTGGAACGGCTCGTCGCCCGGGCCTACAGCCGCCTCCACGAGGACGGCGGGGAGAAGGTCCCCTTCCGTCCCTGGCGGTGGCTCACCCGGATCTTTCCGGCGACCTTCCGGCGGCACTGGATCGCCTTCGCTCTCTCCTTGGGGACCTTTTGCGTGGGAGCGGGCTTCGGGGCCGGGGCGCTGAAGTGGAACCCCCGGTCCAAGGCGGACTTCATTCCGCCGCAGTTCAGTCATCTCAACGAAAAGCCCTCCAAGCGGGTCGAGCGGGAGGAGAAGAAAAACTTCGACGCCTTTCAGGGCCGTCATGAGTTCTCCGCCCAGCTCATGACCCACAACACCAAGGTGACGATCCTGACGATGGTGACGGGATTTCTCTGGGGGATTTTCACGCTCATCCTGCTCTTTTACAACGGAACCCTCATCGGGGTGGTGATCTACGACTACCTCGCCGACGGACAGGGCGTTTTCCTCTCGGCGTGGCTGCTGCCGCACGGTTCTTTCGAGTTGCCGGCGGTGTTTCTGGGAGGTCAGGCGGGGTTGATCATCGCGCACACGATGTTCGGCTGGGGGACCAATCTGCGTCTGCGCCAACGCTTCGCCCGGGTCCGCGGCGACCTCGTCACCCTGATCGGCGGGGCGGGGCTGCTCCTGGTCTGGGCGGGGATTGTGGAGGCCTTTCTCTCCCAGTACCACGCGCCGCAATTTTATCCCTGGAAAATCGGGTTCGGCGCGGTGCAGTTGCTCGCTCTGATTCTCTATCTCGCGTTTTGCGGACGCCGTCCCGCCACGAAGAAAACACTTTCCCCCTGATGCTCGGCACCACCACGACCCTGACAGTGCGGACGCCCGAGGGGGTTGTCTTCGAAATTCCGCTGGCGAGCCCCTTCAGCCGCTGTCTCGCCCTCGCCCTCGACATGGCGGTCATTTTCGCCCTGACGATTTTGTTCAGCCAGTTCATCCGCCTGCTCACCATCGCGACATCGGGTGTCCCGGTACTGGGGCGTGTCTTCGGGGACTTCGGAACGGGAGCGGCCGTCATCCTGCAGTTCGCCATCACCATCGGCTACGGGATGGCGACGGAGTGGCTCTGGTCCGGGCGCACCGTGGGAAAACGCATCCTGCGGCTGCGGGTCATGGATGAGCGGGGCCTCTCCCTGGGCGTGAAGCAGGTCGTCATCCGGAATTTGTTCCGGCTGCTCGACATGCTCCCCTCGACCTTTTACCTGATCGGCGGAATTTCCTGTCTCGTCACGAGCCGCTGCCAGCGTCTCGGCGACATCGCCGCGGGCACCCTGGTGATCCGTGAAGCGGAGCTGGCACCTCCCGCTCTCGGCCAGTTGATCGGGACGGAGCGCAATTCTTTTGCCGCCGTGCCCCATCTCGAAGCGAGGCTGCGACAGCGCACCACTCCGGCGGAAGCGCGCCTGGTCCTCGACGCGGTGACGCGGCGGAACGAGTTGGACCCCGAGGCGCGGCTCGAGCTTTTCGCCCGGCTTGCCGAATATTTTCGCGGGATCGCGGAGTTCCCCGAAGAGATCACGATAGGACTCTCGGACGAGCAATATGTCCGCAACGTCGTTGAGACCCTTTTCCGCCGGGCCTCGGTGTG
>CAYLJC010000402.1:0-3632 GCA_964383345.1 uncultured Akkermansia sp.
GACACGACATGAGCCTGCGACCGCTCCGGGGGCGTCGCCTCGCCACCCTCGGGCTGGGACTCGGCTACGGGTCCATGCTGCTCTTCCCCTTTCTTGCCCTCCTCGTCGCGGTCGCCTTTCCCGCCGCCAAGCAATGGCGCTCCAGCCAGACCGCCGGACTGGAAGCTCTCAGCCGGGCGAACGCGGCACGACTTTTCATCGCCTGCGAGGAATACGCCCGCACCAATCACGACCGCTACCCGGCGGAGTGGGACGATCTCTCGGGGCGTTTTCTCACCGCCGCCGATCTGGCCTCTCTCCTGAAAAGCCCCTACCCCGGCGGATCTCGACGCGCTTTTGAACTGGTCCGCCACGACCGGCCCGTGCTCGAGGCGATCAGCGATTCCGTCATCGTCATCCAGGAAATCGCTCCCTCCCAGGTGCCCGAAATTTCCGTCGTCTCCGCCAACGGCGCGGTCTCGAGACTGCACAATCCCGCCTACAAAGCACCATGAACCCCGCGACCCGACTTCTCGCCCTGCTTTTTCTCCTCCATCCCCATGCCACCGGGGCGGAGGAAAAAACGGACCTGCGTCCCAAAATCTATCTCGAAGCGACCCGGACCGCCGACCTCGTCGCCAAGGAAGGACAAAAAATCGTCGTCTACGGCGAGACCGCGGGCTCGGCTAAATCGGCTTCGGGAACCAATTTTGTGAACTTCAAAGGCAGCGAATTTTCCCTCGTCACCTTCAAAAGCGATCTCACTCTCTTTCCGAAGGGGGAGCCTTATCTCACCTACGACAAAAAACGTCTTGCCGTCGAAGGAGTCGTCACCCTCTACCGGGACAAACCGCAGATCAAACTGACCGATCCGAACCAGATCACCCTCCTCGCCCCCGACGCCGTTTTTCCCCCGCCCGTCACAAAGAAAAAAAATCCTCCCGAAGCCCCTGCGAAAAGCAAAACAACCCCACCCTCCGCCGCTCCCGATCCCGAACCGGCCAAACCCAAGCCACCCGTCGATGCCTCGGAGTATTTCAAAAAATAGCTCCCGGGCGCGGCCCCGCGCCTTCGGAACGGGACGACGGGCATGCTCTCAACTGGCATCCGAGACGGACGACAAATGGAAATTCTCCACCACGAGCGGCGGCGCGTGCATGGGGAACTGGCTCTCGCTGCCGAGGACCCGCTCGGGCGTGCCGCTGGCGACGAGGTTTTTCAAGACGTTCACCGGCGTTTCGTTGAAGCGGAAATTTTTCACCGGGCCGGCGATGGCACCATCCTTGATCGCAAAGGTCCCGTCGCGGGTGAGACCGGTGTAAAGAAGCGATTCGGGCTGGACCATGCGAATGTACCAGAAACGGGTGATGAGAACACCGTCGGCAACCCCGCCTATCAGTTTCTCAAGGGATTCACCCTCTCCCGGGAAAATGAGATTGCCCGGCCAGGGCAGGGGCGGAATCCCCTTTTTCCGCGCCCAGAACCGTCCCACCGGGAGCGCCCGGAGGACACCGTTCTCAATCCAGGTGGTGTTTTTGACAGGCAGCCCGTGGTCGTGGGTGGCGGACGGGGCGGCGGGGTGGAGCGGATCGGAAAAGAGGGTGGCCCGCTCGCCGAAGAGTGATCGCCCGACGGGGTCCTCACCGTCTTCGACAAGTCCGTTGAGGAAGCTGCGGCCTTCGTCAAAAGCCCGGCGGTCGAGCCCCCGGACGAGCAGGCCGAGGAGATCGCGGGCGGCGGCGGCCTCGAGGACCACGGTGGTGCGTCCGGCGGGACGCTCGGTGGCATCGCGCGAGGCGAGGGCCTTGGTGATGGCCCGCTCGCCGACAGGATCGAGGTCGAGGGCGTCGAGATCGGTGACCTGGGTGCTGGCCCAGCCCGAACCCCGTCCCGCAGTGGTGCGGGCGGTCAGGGAGAAACCGATCATGGTGCTGCCCTGGTGGACAAACACTCCGCGACTGTTGGCATAGGCGGTTCCGCGCACGGCCCGCTCGAGGTAGCCGGCGCTATCGACCCCGGCGGCTCGCGCCCTCTCGATGACGGGTCGCAGCCGGGCGAGGGCCTCCGCCGGTGTCATCGCGGCGGTGGCGTCGGACCAGGTCAACGGAGTCGCGCAGGGAGCGGGGTCGACCGGAGGGAGGTGTTCGGGGTCCTCCGGGGCGAGGCGGGCGATGGCTTCAACTTTGGCCACGGCGGCGCGGAGGCTCTCGTCGTCGGTCTGATTGAGGGAGATCGAGGCGGAACGTTTCCCGAAGCTCACCGAAAGGCGGAGGGAGATGCGGTCGACGAGGCCGTTGCTGGAGATGTCATTGTTGGCCGAGCGCAGGAGGAGATCCTCGGAGTCACTGAGGGAGAGTTCCGCTTCGTCGGCGGTGACGAGGTCGAGAATTTTCGAGCAAAGCGATTCGGTGTCGGATTTTGTCAGGGCCATGGCAAACGGAGAAAAGCGATTTCGGAAAAGGGAAATCCAGGGGTTTTTCGCGAGGTGTCAGGTCCACTCCCCCACACCGCTGCACTGGCAGCCGGCCGCCGGATTTTTCCGCATCGCGGCGGCGATGTCAGCGCCGGATTCCCGCGCGGTGTTGAGAACATTGATCTGCCGGAACCTCGCGGGGACGGCACCGTGGGAGACCGGTGCGACCTGGGTGGGTTGCCCTTTGCCGCAGTTCATCGCGCCGCCCAGTTCGTAGGTCGGGGCGCCACCGAGGCCGTCGCAGGCATTCCAGAAAGCAACCGAATTGCCCTGGTAGGCGACGTCGCGGAGCATGCCGTCGAGTTTGCCGTGGCGGATGCGGTGGAAGACCTGTCCGGTGAACTGAAAATTGTAACGCTGCTGGTCTATGCTCCAGCTCCCGTTGCCCTCGATATAAATGCCGTCTTCGACATCGGCGATGAGACTTTCGGCGGTGACGGCGGGATCGTTCCCCGCTTGCAGGGAAATGTTCGGCATGCGCTGGATGGGAAAGGCGTCGAAACCGTCGGCGTAGGCGCAGCCGTTCGAGCCGCCCTCGCGTCCGATGAGGGCGGCCTGGCCGAGAGCCATCTGAAAATTGCGGAAGATGCCGTCTTTCACGATGGGAAATTCCTTGCCGGCGGTTTTCACCCCGTCATCGTCCCAGGCCACCGTGGAGAGGCCGCCCTCGGCGCTGCGGTCGGCGATGAGATTGACGAGTTCGCTGCCGTAGCGGAGCGAGTCGAGCTTGTCGGGTGTGCAAAAGGAGGTCCCGGCATAATTGGCTTCGTAGCCGAGGGCGCGATCCAGTTCGGTGGGATGGCCGACGGTCTCGTGGATGGTGAGCCAGAGGTTGCTCGGGGCGATGACGAGATCCTTTTTCCCCGGAGTGACGGAAGGCGCGGCCATTTTCTCCCGGGCCTGCTCGACGGCGAGGGCGGCCTCGGCGGCGGCCTCCCATTCGCCGAGGTGCTCGTAGCCGGCCCCGCGTGGCGGTCGCAGGCTGGCGCGGGAGGCGAATTCGCCTTTTTTGGCATCGACGAGGGTGACGCTGAATCCCGGATGAAGCCGCATCCGCGACTGCTCGATGCGGGTCCCGAAGGTATTGGCGAGCCATTTGCGCTCGCGCACGGCGGAGAGATGGGAATGGCAGTAGTTGGCTCCCTCGTCGTTGACGAAGCCGCACTCGTGGCAATGCAGC
>CAYLJC010000403.1:0-3627 GCA_964383345.1 uncultured Akkermansia sp.
CGATCCGCTCAAGACTCCCTGACAACGATTAAAAAAGCGTTGGCAGCCCCTCCACGTCAGCGAAGACTGCACTTCACTCTTTCTTCGCGGCCACCGTGTCCCGCACGACTCGGATCCGCGCCGGCGGAGTGCCGTGCCCGCCCTCGACCGTGGTGACGAGGTGGAACAAGCGGGTCGTCTCCGGAACGATCTTCGCACTGGTGATGAAAACGCGCTGCTCGGACCGCCCCTCCTGGATCATCAGCCCGTTCAAACCGATATTGTCGACATAGACGCCGTGCGGCAGATTCCGTCCGGCATCCTCTTTGCCGAAGGGGATTTCTCCGGTGAATCCGTTCCTTTCCACCGTCACCAGGGCGGTGATGGTCCCACCGGGCCGGATCGTGAATTCGAGGACGCCGTCGTCGGCGAAATGCCCGGAATCTCCGTCGGGTTGTAGAGCCACCCTCAGCTTTTTGTCGGCGAGGACCCCCACCGGCGGAAGCGCCCCGACGGTGCGCTCGACCCCTTTCCCCCCGACCTCGCCACGGGCGGTGATGGTGACCGCAGCCGCCTCCGCTTCGGTGAGCCCGGCGAACTCTTTCCCCGCGCTCAGCAGGGTGTGGGCGCGGTCCTGCCCCGCTTCGATGGTGAGTCCGCCGGGAACCGAGAGGGAATCGGGCAATCCACCGATCTCCAGGGAAACGGGACCGTTGAAGCCGTCGCTCCGGGTCGCCGTGAAAAGGAGCTCCTTCCCGCTGCCGGGCGCGATGGTAATTTCCTTGGTGTCGAGAGCGACCGAGAAATCCGGCCGCAAATGTCTTGCCAGAAGCGTGTAATCGTAACCCTCGCCGCCGAAACCGCGCACATCGCCGATCCGCACGGAGTAATCACCATCAGCGGGCGCGGTGAAACGCAGCACCGAATCCGACCCGAGCCGCCGCTCCGGGTCGTCATCGTTCTCATAGTAGAGCCGATACACGGGCAGTCCGTTGTCCACCGGTTCGGAACCCGGCGACAGCGCCCTTACGATATAACACGGCTGGCCCAGCGGATGCGACATCGGTGTGGTCTGGAACCAGGTGCGACGATTTCCGAAACCCGGATACACCTTGAAGCCCGAATCCGGCCCGCGCGGATAGAGGTGCAGCTTGACGACCTCGCCGTTGACATACAGCAGCTCGTTCAGCTCCATCTCCTCCCAGTTGTGCACGCGGAAATCGTTCGAAGTTTTCGAGTCCTTTCCCCGGAAAGTGAGCCACGAATCTCGCAGCGCCTGCAAGACGACCTGCTCGACCGGTTCGCCCGCGGCGTCGAGGACGGCAAGTTTGGAATCGAGCTTCGATTTCGCTCTCGCCGCGTTCACCTCAAACACCCACGTCTCGCCGGCTTTCGCGTGGAACGGATATTCGTCGTGCTCTCCCGGCGCAGCGATTGTTCCCTTCACCTCGCTGCGGCGGAGCAAGGCCGGATTTTTCCCCGAAAGTGCTTCGGTCAGCATCCGCGTTTCCGCTTCGGCCGGAGCGGGTGTCGCCGCGGAAATGGGCGAAACCGCCGCCACGGAAGCGATTTTTGCCACTCCATCGAAGGAAAAACGCTCCTGCGATCCGTCGAGGCGGGAGGCGAAAAACGTTCCCTCTTCACCGGTGAAGGCGAGCGCCGCGACCACGTCGGACTGCACGCCGAAGTCCTTCAGCGGTTGCAGTTCAGGCAGACTCCAGAGCTTGAGGGAGCGATCCGCCGAGGTCGTCACAAGCCGACCGCCGTCGGGCGAAAGGGCGAAACCGACGATGGCGTCCTCGTGTCCGAAACGGGTCTGGAGGAGAGGATTGATCCGCGGCTCGGCCTTCGAGACAAAACGCCAGAGGCGGATGCGATTGTCCGCCCCCGCCGCGACGATGTGCCGGGCATCGGGAGTGAAAGCGACGCGATATTGCTCCGCCTCGGGTTGGTTGAGGGTGTCAAGCCGCTCGCCTGTCGCGACCCGCCAGATTTTGCAGGTGCCGTCACCGCTCGCGCTCGCGAGCACCGTGCCATCGGGCGAAAAAGCGAGATCGTAGACCGCTGCGTTGTGGGAGGTGAAGGAGCGCAAGGCTTTGCCCGAGGCGAGATCCCAGAGGTGAATGTCGCGGTCGTAGCCCGCCGTGGCGAGGAGGGTGCCGTCGGGCGAGAACTCCGCGTCGAAGAGAATGTCGCGGTGGACGTCCCCGCCCAAAGTGAGCACGACTTCACCGCTCCCGACAGCAAACACGATGGCCGCGCCTTTCAGCCCCGCGATTCCCGTCGCCGCGACGAGCCGCGTGCCGTCGGACGAAAAATGCAGGGCGTTGATCTTGCCTTGGGGGGTTGGCAGGTCCCTGACATGCTTGTCATCGGGCCCGACCAGTTCGATGCGGCCGTGTTTGGCGAAGGCCTTGAGCGATCCACCGGACGCGAAAGCCGTTGCGGTGACCGCGTCCTTCACCGCCGCCGTCGGAGCGATCCCAGGTACGTTGAGGGTCGAGAGGAGGGAGTGGTCGTGCTCCCTCGCCGGACCCTTCGCCCCCTCCTCGATCCAGCGGGTCAGCAGGGCGATTTCGGCGGCGCTCGGCTGCGGCTCCTTCTTCGGCGGCATCGCCGGTTTGGTGGTTTTGCGAATGGTCTGGAGCAGGTAGGAGCGATCAGGGTGTCCGGGGACGAGGATGGTCTCGTCCTCCGACTCGCCGCCCTCCATCAGCTCGGCGAAGGTCTCCACGGAAAAGCCGCCCTCGTAGTCGCCCCCGTTGTGACAGCCCGCGCAGTAGTCGCGCAAGAGCGGGGCAATGTCGGTATGGTAGTCGATCGGAGCCGCCGTGAGCGGGGTGGCGAGAGCGAGAAGCGAAGCCCATGCTACATTTCCGGACAGCGTTCGCCGAAGTCGAGGGAGGGTCTTGTGCATCATCCAGGAGGGTTGTGGGAAAGCGAAAACACTCAAGCGGGCGTGGGAGACTGGAACGCTTTGCTGTAGTAGCCAGAGGGATCGAAGCAGCACACCCGCTTCTTACCGGCGGCCAGCATCTCGCAGGCGTCCCCGATCCGCTTGCCCCGGGTCTTCGCCTGTTTCGCCGAAGTCATCCAATGGATCCAGTCCAGCCGGGCGATGGTGGTGGTAGCCTCCCAAACCCTGCGGGCTTCAGGAGCCGCCTCCAGCGCCTTTTGGAAATCCGATGGAATCTCCGGCTCCGGCTCCCGCTCCACCGGCCGGATCTCCACGGTGATCCTCTCGCCGACCGTCGCGCCGGCCGCGCTCCGCAACTCCTCGCTCACCTTCATCCAATGACTCAGCCGACCGTCCGGGTCGAGCGTTGCCGCAAAAGGATATCCGTTGATGGTGCCCTCGACCGTCGTCCTTCCCCGCCTCGGGAGCGCGTCGCTCACTTCCTTCGGCAGAACCACGAAGGACCATGACGAATCGGGGCCGGACTCCGCGGGTCGGAGCAGCGTTGCCGTGAATTGGTTTTTTCGATCCGACGGGGACATTTTTCTCACTCAATGCTGAAACAAAAATTCACGCGAGGTCATCAGCGCCCAGAAGAGATCCTCGATCGCGGCGCGACGATCACCTGCTCGGGCGGACACCAGCATTTTCAGGAAGCCGCTCCGCTCGTGCTCCGTCGGCGGGCGCGAGAG
>CAYLJC010000404.1:0-3627 GCA_964383345.1 uncultured Akkermansia sp.
CGTTTTTTTCCTGATCCTGTCCATCCTGTGATCCTGTCTGAAACTCGTGGGACAGGGGGCTTGGAAAGAGGGGTTTCGGACAGGATAACAGGATTTTACAGGATGGTTCGATAACGCCGGAGGGACGATAACGCCGGAGGGACAGGCTATTTATGCCGGGGGCGGAGATGATAACGCCGGAGGGACAGGCTATTTATGCCGGGGGCGGAGATCACTCTTCTTTATCCGCCCATTGTCTTTTTCGATACCGATTTCGATTTCGATACCGATTTCTGTGCGCGGCATGAGGGCAGGGCTTGCCGGGCGCTTACAAAGCGCCCCTCCTTGGGGTCGAGGGTAGATGCGGGCGCCAGCCTTCAAGGAAGCCGTAACTATATGTATGCTGGGATCGATGCCGGGGGCGGCGTGGATGGCGGCGTGGAAGTCGGGCAGCTCGGGCCTTCCGGATCAGCGGGCGGCGAGTTGGATGCGCCGCATCTCTTCGAAGATCGAGCGATGGCCTTCGAGGATGTGGCGGGACACCGCCGGGTCGGGCGTTGCGTCTCTCTGGTCCCGTTCGAAGGTGCCGCCGAGGACGATGCCGTCGCTGCGGGGGAACATGTAGAGATTGCCTGGAGCGATCAGGTTGTAGTCGATCGCCGCCTGGGGCATCAGTACGCTGAGCTGGCCTTTGACCGGCATGAGCTCCTCGTCTCCGAAAAGCGACTTGGCCCCGAGGCCGCTGCAATTGAAGACGAGCTGGTGCGGAAGCCGGAGGATCTCCTCGGCGCTGCCGAAGTCGCGGACGGTGACCCGCCCGCCCGCCGCGCGGACTTCGCCGAGCAGGGTCGGCAGGTAGGTGGCGGGCTCGATGAGCATGGAATGGAAGCGGCGCACGTAGGGGGAGGGGAAAAGATGTTCCCCAGGCCCGAAGTCGCGGAAGCCGATCTGGAGGTGGTGGAGGACTCCTTCGGGGCCGCCCATCCAGCCGCTGCCGGGCTCCTCCTCGTCGAGGTAGTAGTTCGGAATCCAGCGGACTCCCCAGCGCGGGCCGACGAGGTGCTGGAAGTAGCGGTGGGAGAAATTCGCCGCTTCCACGAACTGGGCACCGAAGGCCTCGCTGCGCTTGCTCTGGTCGAAGACCGAGACCGGCCACCACTGCGCCCCCGCGATGTTGGAGGTGGTGTGGGGCGGCAGTTCGCGGGCGTAAAGGTCCACCTTGGCCCCGCGCTCCAGCAGCAGGCGGGCGGCGCTGAGGCCGATCACGCCGCCGCCGATCACGGCGCAGGCTTTCCCCGACACTCCGCCGGCGAGCCGGATGGCGAGATGGGCGCAGCCCCAGGAGAGGCTGACGCCGCCTCCGCCGTGGCCGTAATTGTGGACCAGGGTTTTCCCGCCGACCTCGTCGCGGCGGACGACAAAGCCCGAGGGGCGGAAGGGGCGCAGCCCGGCGATGCGGCGGATCTCGAAGGAGGGATCGATCTCGACGGGAGAGAGGGCGGCACCCTCCAGCCCGGCGACGTCGTCGCGCGGATCAGGGGAGGGTTCGGTGTCCCCGCGCTTCCCGCAGCCGGAGGCTCCGAGACCGCAGAGCGCGAGGGAAAGGGAATGGCGGCGGGTCATTGGCGAGGGGGTGGAGGGAGGCCGCGGATCGGGGACCGCAGGCTGCGGTATCGAAATCGGTATCGAAATCGAATATACTCCGTCGCGCCGTTTCCGGGTTCCGCAAGCGGTGCGTCATCGCGCAACAGGGGAGAGTCAGTCTTCCGAGCCTTCCGCTCCCGCCCGACTTCCAGCTTTTTCCCTCGTCATGTTATCCCAAAAGCGCGTAGACCCGCTCCACGAGATCGAGTGATTTTGGGTTGGGTAGGATGCCGGACTCCATTTGATTCATGACGTAGGCAAAGGAGAGTCCGCTGTCGGGATCGGCGAAGGCATGGTTGCCCCCGGCTCCGGGTTGTCCGAAGGCGCGGGGCGAGGGGCCGAAGATAGTGCGGGCTTTTTCCCCGGAGGGATGGAGCGGATCGCGCATGAAACCGGCGGTGAAGGAAGTCGGCATCATCAGGGTGTGGTCTTCGCCGGAGGTCTGGAGGGTCCGGGCGGCTTCGACGACGCGGGAAGGAATCACCGCGACCTCGTCGAGGACTCCGTCGTTGGCGAGGATCTGGTAAAATCTGGCGAGACCGGAGGCGGTGCCGACTCCTCCGAGGGCGGGGAGTCCGGCCTGAAGGTATTCGAGTTTGTTGATGTCGCTGAGCGCCCGCATTCCCGCCGGAGAGGCGAAGGCGGCGCGGGGCAGGGAATCCTCCCGTGCGAGGGCGCGGTAGAACGGGATTTCCAATTCGGTGGGGCGCTGGAGTTTCGGCGGAACGATGGTGGCGATGCGGTCGAGGACCCGGAGGGGGAGGTCGCCGATGCGGAATTCGATTCCGAGCGGGGCCGCGAGCCGGGTGTTCCAGTATTCCCCGAGAGAGGTCCCTCCGCTGAGGCGGCGAACGACTTCGTCGAGGAGAAAGCCGAGCGTCCTGGGGTGGTAACCATGGCCAAGCCCCGGTTCCCAGAAGGGGGCCTGCCGCTCCAGCGCGGCGACGACACCGCGGTAGCTGAGGATGGGCGGGCGGTTGTCCGGCGAGAGCGCGGCGAGTCCGGACTGGTGGGAGAGGAGTTGGGCGAAGGTGAGGCCGGTCCCGTGCGCGGCGCGCAGTTCGGGCCAAATCCCGTCGACGCGGTCACGGGCGGTGAGACCGGCTGCTTCGAGGGCCATCAGCACGGTCAGCGCGGCCGGTCCCTTGGTGGCGGACCAGACCGGAACGTAGCTGTCGGATTCCCACGGCGCGGTCCGCCCGGGATCGCGCCAGCCGTGATGCAGCGAATGGATCTCGACTCCGTTTTTCCAAACCGAAAGCGAGGCTCCGAGTTCCCCGCGTTCTTCAAAATTGCGCCGAAAGGCCGCCTCCACTGCATCGCTCATGTCGGGCTGTCGGGCTAGATGCTGTCGCGCATCGCGACGAGATCGGGATCGGTGAGCGCTCTCGCGCGAAAGGCGCGGTCCATTTCGATGGATTGTCTCAGCCAGGTGAGGGCCGCCTGAGGCTTGCCCAGGGCGAGTTCGTAGCAGGCGAGGTTGTAAAAATAGACGGGTTCGTCGAGGAGGGTCTCGGGACCCGATTGGAGATGGTCGATCGCCTCGTCGGTGCGTGCCAGTTGGTGCAGGCAGTAGGCTCCCTGGATGAAACCGGCGTGGTTGTCGGGGTGGGCGTCGCAGAGGAGCAGGCTGAGGGAGAGTGCCTCTTCGAGATTCTGTTGATCGAGGCGGATGATGATGCGCATCTCCTGCGCCTCGGGGCTGGCGCGTTTTTCCGGGGGCAAATTGTCCAGTTCACACCATGCCTCGTGGTGCATCGCGAGGTCGATGTAGCCGCGGGTTCGGTCCAGCCAGTAAGGTTCATCCATAGAAGGTCGAAGAAGAGAGAAGTCAAAAAGGGTGGGGGAAGGGAGGGTCGGGCGGCGGCGTGTCGTGCCACTGACGGACGCGGAGAAGAAAGTGCTCTTCGGCGGCGGGGTCGCGCTTTTTCCCAATGTAGCACACCCCGTAATAATAGGCGACGGCGGCTTCGAGATCGTCGGTGGGGGAGGCCACTTTGGCGA
>CAYLJC010000405.1:0-3599 GCA_964383345.1 uncultured Akkermansia sp.
GTTGATCCAGCGAATGCCACAGGAGCTTGGTATAACGCCTTGTCATCCAGAAGCGAAACTCCTGCCGCGCCTTCGTATTGAGGCGGAAAAGCAACCTGTCCTCCGTCGAAACGTAGGAAAGCTGCATCTGGTGCATTTGACTCATCCCGGCAAAGTCGCCGTTTCCATGTCGCCGTCAAGCCTGTCCGTGTGAGAAAGGTGTCACTCTTCCCATGTCGGTTCATCGCCCCCGGTCCCTCGCACCGGGCGGCCCTGACCCACTCCCTCCGGTGTGTCGAAATTTCCTCCCTTTCCCGAATTCAATCCGAGCCTTTCCACGTATGTCCGCAGTCGGCGCATCGCCAACGGCGGCGGAGAAAAGGAAAGGGAAACCCGAGCACCAGCAGCGAAAGAAAGGCCATCCGCCGGGGCAGTTCGTCCGGCGCGGTGTGCAGCGAGGAGCAATCCGGACACTCGGTGCCTTCCGCCTCGATCGGGTTCGCCGGAGGAGCGGACAGGATCTCTTTGGCGGTTTCGAGATCCTCGTCCCCCACCTGCACCCTCACACCACCGATGGCATTGGAAAGGAGCCAGTCCATTTGCACCGTGTTTTCATCCTGAATGTAGGCGTCCACCCCTCCGGCCTCCAGCTTCATACGGAGGAGATGGGCTTCCTCCGGCTTGCTAAAAGTGGCGATGGTGATCATGCTGCGAAGGGACTTCCGCGTTTGTAGCAGACCGCTCCCCTGCCAACAAGAACATTGTCTCCGAGGATGGGCTTCGCCGGGACATAGAAGCCCGCTCGCAATGCCGTCGCCGCCGGGGATCTTACGCCCCATATATGCGTGATTGTTGGCTTTTTCTGAAATCTCTACAATCGCCGGTTATCCACTTGCCCGCGATGGCGTCTTCCCGCCGTCCATCCGTCTCCCCATCCGCCCGGCCATGCGAACCGCACTTTGCCTTTTCTCCCTCCTCGCGCTACCCCTCCCTGCCACCGCAGCGGTGCCAAAAGGCGACGCCTTGCCTGAAACGGTGAGCTACTACCAACACGTCCGCCCGGTTTTCCAGGCGAAATGCCAGGGTTGTCATCAGCCCGCCAAGGCGAAGTCGGACTATATCATGACCGAGGTCTCCTCTCTCATCGCCGGCGGGGAAAATGGAGCGGCGATCATTCCCGGCAAGCCCGGCGAAAGTCATCTCCTCGATCTCGTTGTCACCCATGCCGGTGAAAAGCGGCCCGAGATGCCACCCAAAGAAGAACCGCTCACCGACTACGAAATTTCCCTCATCAAAAAATGGGTGGAACAGGGTGCCAAGGACGACACCCCGGAAAATGCGAAACAACGCTATACGCAGGAAAATCCGCCCCGCTATTCCGTCCTCCCGAATCTCACCTCGCTCGACTATTCCCCCGACGGCACTCTCCTCGCGATGGCCGGCTTTCACGAAGTGCTCCTTCACAAAGCGGACGGCTCGGGCCTGCACGACCGCCTCGTCGGTCTCTCCGAGCGAATCGAATCGGTCCAATTTTCCCCCGACGGGAAACACCTCGCCGTCGCCGGCGGTCTGCCCGGTCGTCTCGGTGAAATCCAGGTCTGGGACCTGACTAAAAAAGAATTGGTCCTTTCCAAAATCGTCGGGTTCGACACCGCCTACGGGGCGTCCTGGTCGCCCGACGGCACCCGCATCTCCTTCGGTCTCCCCGACAACACGGTGCGGGCGATCAAATCGGACAACGGCGAACAGGTCCTCTTCATGGGCAGCCACAACGACTGGGTTCTCGACACGGCCTGGTCGGCCACCGGCGACCATCTCGTTTCCGTCGGCCGGGACATGAGCGCCAAACTCACCGAGACAAAAACCGAGCGTTTCATCGACAACATCACCTCCATCACTCCCGGTGCCCTCGCCGGAGGGCTGACCACCATCGAGCGCCATCCGCAACAGGATCACTTCCTCGTGGGTGGTGCCGACGGTGTCCCGCAAATTTACCGCATGAAACGCGAGACCGTCCGCAAAATCGGGGACAACGCCAATCTCATCCGCAAATACCCCGCGATGAACGGCCGCATCTGGGATGTCGCCTTCGCTCCCGACGGGAAAACTTTCGCCGCCGTCTCCAGCCTCGACGGTGCGGGACAGGTCCAGCTTTTCCGCTCCGAGTATGATGCCACGATCACTCCCGAATTAAAAAAACTCTTTGAAACCGCCCGGCGCGGTTCCGGCGAAGGGGGCGGCGATCCCAAAATCGAGGAATTCCAGACCCGCGGCGCCGAGCGCATCAAGGGACTGGATCTGGAAATGCCGATCTACTCCGTGGCCTTTTCCCCCGACGGAAAAACCGTCGCCACGGGCGGTGCCGACGGCATCGTGCGACTCTACGACGCGGCCACCCTCGCCGAAAAGAAAAGCTTCGCCTCCGTCCCGCTCGACGCCACCCTCACCAAAAGCCAGCCCGACCCGACCCTGACCGACCGCAAAAAAGCCGAACACGCCGAAGGCCGTGCTCCGCTGCCCGAGGGCCGCACCATCACCGCTCTCGCCATTTCTCCCGCCGAGGTCCACCTCGACGCCCCCGGCCTTTATCGCCAGATGCTTGTCACCGGCACCCTCGACGACGGCAGCCGTGCCGACCTCACCGGTCTCGTGCAGTGGAGTCTCAGCGCTCCGGTCGCGACGATCACCGAACGCGGCATCCTGCGTCCGGCGACAGCGGGCGAGGCCATCCTCACCGCGACCATGGGAGACAAATCAGCCCGTATTCCGGTGCGATACGCCCCCGGCGACACGGCGGCGAAAATCGACTTCGTCCAGGATGTCGGTCCCGTCATCACCCGCCTCGGCTGCAACATGGGGACCTGCCACGGGGCCAAGGACGGCAAGGCCGGCTTCAAACTCAGTCTGCGCGGCTACGATCCCATTTTCGACGTGCGCGGTTTCAGCGACGACCACCGGGCACGCCGCCTCAACTCCGCCTCGCCCGATGATTCCCTCATGCTCCTCAAAGCGAGCGGCGCGGTCCCGCACGAGGCCGGTGTTGTCACCGACCACGGCTCCCGTTACTACCACATCATCCGCCGCTGGATCGCCGACGGAGCCAAGCTCGATCTCGACACCGCGCGCGTCGCCTCCATCGAACTTTTCCCGAAAAATCCCGTCGTGCAAAATGTCGGCGGTCGCCAGCAGTTCCGCGTCGTGGCCCGTTACACCGACGGAAAAACCCGCGACGTCACCCTCGAATCCTTCATCGAATCGGGCAATCCCGACATCGCCGGACACGATGACTTCGGACTCATCAGCACCGCCCGCCGCGGCGAGGCCCCCATCCTCGCCCGCTACGAGGGTGCCTACGCCGCCACCACCCTCACCGTCATGGGGGATCGCGAGGGATTCACCTGGAAAGAACCCGAAACCTGGGGCGAAATCGACAAACTTGTCGCCGCGAAATGGCAACGCATGAAAATCGCCCCCAGCGAACTCTGCAGCGACGAGGAATTTGTCAGGCGCATCCACCTCGATCTCACCGGGCTGCCGCCGACAGCGGAAAAAACAAAGGCTTTCATCGCTGACAAACGCCCCACCCGGGAAAAGCGCGACGCGCTCATCGACGCCCTCCT
>CAYLJC010000406.1:0-3596 GCA_964383345.1 uncultured Akkermansia sp.
ACCCACCGCAAGGGAGCCGCGGACCGAGTTCAGAGAAACCGAAGGAAATCCTCCGGCAGCGGAGCTTCACAGGTGATCGGGAGTCCGCTCTGAGGGTGAGTGAAAGTAAGGATTTTTGCGTGAAGCATGAGCCGGGCGACCTTGGTTTTTTGCCTCGAAATCTGGCTGTAGATGGGGTCGCCGAGGATGGGGCACCGCAGCGACTCCTTGAGATGTACGCGGATCTGGTGGGTGCGCCCGGTGTGAATGAGGCAGCGCAGCACCGCCCAGGCTCCGGCTTCGTCGCGACGGAGCACGTGATAGTCGGTGACGGCCTCCTTGCCAGCCGGGGCGGCGACGACCGCCATCTTGCGCCGGTTCACGGGGTGGCGTCCGATGCGATTGGAAAGGGTCCCCTCCCCGGGGGAAGGAATCCCATCGGTGACGGCGAGATATTCCTTCCGCGTTTCCCTCCCCGAGAACTGGCTGACGAGCGACTGGTAGGCGAGATCGCTTTTCGCCGCGACAAGGCAGCCGGAGGTGTCCTTGTCGAGTCGGTGGACGATGCCGGGGCGGTCCTCTCCCGCGAGGAAGCTGAGTTTGCCACCGCAATGGTGCAGCAGCGCGTTGACGAGAGTGCCGTCGGGATTGCCCGAGGCGGGATGGACGACGAGGCCATGTGGCTTGTCCACCACGATGAGATCTTCATCCTCGAAGAGGACGGAGAGGGTGATGTCTTCGGGAAGCGGTTCGGTGGACGCGATGGCCGGAAAGATCACTTCGACGAGATCGCCGACGGCGACCGCGTGCCTCGGTTTCACGATGCGCCCGTTCACCGTGACAAAGCCGTTTTTGACGAGCTCCTGCAGGGAGGCGCGGGAGGTCTCGTGGCCCCCGCGCCGGATCGCCCGGAGGAGGAACTGATCCAGCCGCGATCCGACATCCTCCGCGAGGACGGCGGGCGAAAAAGGACCGGGGACGGGCGGAGTGGACATGAGGACGGGAATCGGGGAGAAAAAAAATCGCACGCTACGCGGAATCCGCCGGATGCGATTCCCCGCTCCCGCGCTCAGTCGGGAAGAAGCACGTAGTTGACACGGATATCCCCCGGTTGCAGCGGAATCACCCTTCCCTCTTCAAAAATGTGGATGCGGTAGCCGATCTCCTCGATAAATTCCCGCACCGCACTCCCGTGACCCGGTTCGTGGAGCGGTTCGTTGACCTCCAGGAGAATCGTCGGCCGGTCCCGTGCGAGAAGCGCACGGCCGCCACGCAGGACCGCGATCTCGTGGCCCTCGACGTCGCATTTGATGAAGGCGACGCGCCCCATCGACGCGGATTGGCAAAACTCATCAAGGGTGACAACCCCGGTGGTGAAGGACTCCACCGCGCCGCCGCGGTCGGCCACGCCCGGTTCGAGAGAGGCCTCGTAGTGATTGCGGGAGCCGTCTCCCCGAATGGGGATGGACATGGTGGCCTGCCCGGGCCGATCCGAAAGGGCGAGTTGGTGGCAGGTGACGTTTTTCCAGCCGAGACGGCGGACGCTGTGCGAAAGCACCGCAAACATGTCCGGAGTGGGTTCAAAAGAAACAACCCGTCCTTCCTCGCCGACCGCCTCGGAGAGAAAGCGGGTGAAAAGCCCGAAGTTGGCCCCGATATCCAGGACGACATCCCCTTCCCGGACCAGCACGGGAACAACGCCGAGTTCCGGCTCGTCGTCGATCTCGGCGTCCTGCAATTTCTTCAGGTAGTGCCGCTTGCGCAGGATCTGCTGGAGCAGCCCGGGGAGGCGGGCGACGAGGGACTTGACCGTAAGACTCATGGAAGGGCGAGGGGGAGCCGCACACTTACAGATCCAGACCGGCGGCACAGAGCTTCTGAAAATCCTCCCATTCGAGTTGGAGGCTGCTGTCGGCTTCGCGGATCCGCTGCATCGTGACCGAGGCGACTTGTTCGCGGGCGGCGGTGAGGGAACGGCTCACCCGGGTCTGGTCGCACTGCCACATGCGCGCGATGTTGGCCTGGCTGATGCCGTGCAGGTAGGAAAGTTTCATCATCAGGAGCACGTCCGGCGCGAGGGAGTCGAAGGCCTCGCGAATCGCCCGCCCCATCAATTCGGCGAGATCGCTGTCGAGGAGGTGATCGTCGGGATTGTCCCCGGCGACCCGATCAAACTTGTCCCCGGTGCGGTCGTCGTCCTCGTCGAAGGACGGCAATTCCCCGCGAAATTTGTCGCGACGCTTGAGATCGAGCCAGCGGTTCCAGGTGATGCGAATCATCCAGGTGGAAAGCGAGGAGCGTCCCTCGAATTTCTCGATGAGGGGACGGGTCCGCCCGTTTTTCCCGGCTCCGAAGCATTCCGCGATGATGTCCGCCACGAGATCTTCGGCCTGGAGCCGGTCCACGCCCCGGGACATCAGCACGCGCTCCAGCATGGGGCGGTAGTTGTCCTGGAACTCGCGCACGGCGGCGGCGTCTCCGCTCACCGCCCGATCCACCAGGTCGAGGTCTTCCGCGTGTCGCAGCGGTTTTACTTCAGATACAGGGCCGCTCATCATTCCGGGTTACCTAACTACAAGAGGGCGAATGATCAACTCGAAGTACGGATTTGTCCGGGCCGATTCCACGCTCCCGGCGGCTTGTTTTGGTTCGCGGATTATCCGTTTCTGACATCCTCAATGACTTCGCCGTCCTGCAGGTGGATGCGTCGGTCGACCCGGTCGAGAAGCCGGTCGTCGTGGGTGGAAAAGACGAAGGCGGCTCCGCGATCCTGATTGATTTTTCGCATCAGATCGATGATGAGATTGGCGTTACGGGTGTCCAGATTGGCGGTCGGCTCGTCCGCGATGACGAGGGCCGGATCGGTCACGAGAGCGCGGGCCACGGCGACACGTTGCTGCTGCCCGCCGCTCATTTTCTGCGGTCGGTGCCGCATGCGATCCTGCAACTCGACCTCTTCGAGGAGAGACTCGGCCCGGCGGGATGCTTCTTTTTTCGGAACACCACTGATCTGGAGCGGGAGCATCACGTTCTCCAGCGCGCTGAGCACCGGGATGAGGTTGAAATTCTGGAAAACAAACCCGATCGAGGAGTTCCGCAACTCGCTGCGACTGGTATCGTTCAGCCCCGAGGCGGCCTGTCCACCCACGACCACTTCGCCGGAGGTGGGTACATCGAGCAGGCCGATGAGATTGCAGAGCGTCGATTTCCCCGAACCCGACGGCCCCCAGACCGCGACAAATTCGTGCTCTTCGATCGCGAGGCTCACCTCCCGGAGCGCGTGCACCTCGGTGTCGCCGAAATGATAGGTTTTCCTGAGATTCAGAGTTTGGGCTACTTTCATGCGGGGAAACCACCGATATTACTTGCAGTCTATCCACCTACGCTCAATTTGCACGGGTTAAATGATCGAACGTGCTTTGTTGATATTCTGGGGCGTCTGGCTGCTGTTGCTTCTGATCGCGGCATTCCGGGTCGGTGGATTCAACATGGCCCGCCGTCTCCAGGACCGTCGTTGGAAAAAAGGTCCGCAGCCGCAGCAACCCGTCGCACTTATCGTGGCGGCGAAGGGATTTGATCTCCAGGCGACCCAGCGCTATTTCGACTCGATTTTCGCC
>CAYLJC010000407.1:0-3596 GCA_964383345.1 uncultured Akkermansia sp.
CGCGATGTAGACGTATCCGCGCTTCACCAGTTCGAGCATCTGGCGGCAGAAAAAGGTCAGGAGCAGGGTCCGGATGTGCGACCCGTCCACGTCCGCATCGGTCATGATGATGATTTTGTGGTAGCGGACCTTGTCGATGTTGAAAGCCCCTTCCTGATCGCCATCACCGATGCCGGCGCCGATCGCGGTGATCATCGTCTGGATTTCCTTGTTTTGAAGGACCTTGTCGAGCCGTGCCTTTTCCACGTTGATGAGTTTGCCGCGGATCGGCAGAATCGCCTGGGTGCGCCGGTCGCGCCCCTGCTTGGCGGAGCCGCCGGCGGAGTCGCCCTCGACGATGTAGAGTTCGCTCTCGGCGGGGTCGCGCGAGGAACAGTCGGCCAGCTTGCCGGGAAGACCGCCGCCGGACATGGCCGACTTGCGCACGGTGTCGCGGGCGCGGCGGGCGGCCTCGCGGGCGCGGGCCGCGTTGAGAACCTTCTCGATCATCTTCTTGGCGAGGGCGGGGTTCTCTTCGAAAAATTCGGAGAGTCCCTCGTAGACGATGGAACTGACCACTCCCTCGACCTCGTTGTTGACGAGCTTTTCCTTGGTCTGCGAGCTGAAGCGCGGGTTCGGATGCTTCACCGAAATGACCGCGACAACGCCCTCGCGGCAATCCTCGCCGGTGATGACGGGATCCTTGTCCTTGATCAGCTTGTTGGCCTTCGCGTAGTTGTTGAAAGCGCGGGTGAGGGCGGCGCGGAAGCCGGAAAGGTGGGCACCGCCGTCGCCGTTGGGAATGGAGTTGGCAAAGCAGAGCACGTTCTCGTGGTAGTCGCCGGTGTACTGCAAGACAATGTCGGCGTAGCACTCGTCCTCGGCGGTCTTGCCGTTGTCGTCGATCTCGACCATGCGCTTGCCACTGAGACTGATGGGCTTGTCGTGGACGAGATCCTTGTTTTCACCGAGCTGGCGGACGAATTCGACGATGCCGTCTTCGTAATAGAATTCTTTTTTCTTCTGCGAATCCTCCCGCTCGTCCACGAGGACAATGCGGACGCCGGGGTTGAGGAAGGCGAGTTCGCGCATCCGGTTCGCCAGATAATCGAACTGGAATTCTATCCCCGCCGTGAAAATGGTGGTGTCGGGGAAGAAAGAAATCTTGGTCCCGGTCCGGTTCGGGTCGGCGAGTTCCCCGATGACCGCGAGCGGTTTGGTCGTGACGCCGCGCTCGAAGGCGATGTGGTGAATCTTGCCGTTGCGGTAGACATCGGCGGTGAACCAATCGGAGAGAGCGTTGACACACTTGGCCCCGACCCCGTGGAGACCGCCCGAAAACTTGTAAGCCCCCTGGCCGAACTTGCCGCCCGCATGCAGGTTTGTCAGGACGAGTTCCACCGCCGGGATCCCGAATTTCGGGTGGGTATCGACGGGGATACCGCGCCCGTTGTCCTCCACCGAGATCGAGCCGTCGGCGTGGATCGTGATGGTGATGAGTGAACAATAGCCGGCGAGATGCTCATCGATGGAGTTGTCGAGCACTTCGAAGACGGTGTGGTGCAGGCCCCGCTCGGTCGCGGGATCACCGATGTACATCCCCGGTCGTTTCCGGACGGCCTCGAGGCCTTCGAGTTTGTCAATTTGACCGGCATCGTAATCTCCCGAGGGTTTCGGGGGCGTATTGTCGTTGGCAGGATCGGACATAGGATGGATCGAGGGTGCAAGCGCAAAAATCACCGGGCGATGGAGGTCCTTCCAGGTTCCGCCGGAAAACGCGATTCTTCGATTCTCTCAACTAAGCGAGAAACCGCGAAAGATCAACGATTTGCAGCGTTTTGAGCCGGAAAAAAGCCTCTTTTTGACCCTAAAACGGCCTCTCTCCGGTCAAACGACGATTTTCGGCGGAAAAGAGGGTGGCCCGCGTCAATCATTCCCCTTCAAATAGGCCGCGAGATCCGCGACATCCTGGGCGGTCAGGCCGAGTTGGGCGGCGCTCAGCATCATGGAGCGGGACAGCTTCTTTTTGCTTTGGATTTTGTTCTTCGGGATCATCTGGGTGATGCCGCCCATGCTGGTGATGATGGCGGGATTGCCGTCCTGGAGGAGGAGGCCGTGTATCGTTTTGCCGTCTTTGGTGACGAGTTCGGTGCCGTCGAATCCGTGGGAAATATCGGCTCCGGGCTCCACGATGCTGCGGACGATGACCTCGAGGGTCTGGCCCCGGCCCCATCCGTCGAGGGCCGGGCCGAACGCTACCCCGGTTCCGCCGATTTCGTGGCACATGATGCAGCGGGAGGCGGTTGTTTTGCCGCGCTCCGCGTCACCGGTGAGGGCGAGGACGGACTCGATAGTGAGAGCACTTTTTTGCGCTTCGTTTGGCTCGGGAATGAGCACTTCCTGAATGACCACTTTTCCCGGGTCGTAGATGCCGCGGACTTTCATCTCCTCCAAGAGACCGTACTCCTTCCAGTCGTTGTTCATCCGGTTCATGAGCCACCAGAGTGCGCGGCCCTTCAGCGGGCTGTCGATCTGGGCGAGGGTGAGCATGGCGGTGGCGGCTCCGCGGGTGCGGATGAAGGCGATCGCATCGAGGGATTGCTCGCGTTGCGCCTCCGTCAGGATTCCGCTCTGGGCGCGAACCGAGAGATCCTCGATGGCCGAGGGGGGGTGGAGACGCCAGGCGATGCCGGCGAAGGCGTCGCTCCAGCGGCGCGAGTCGTCGTCGCCCATGACGTCTTTGACGGCGGAGTAGATTTCGGCCTCTTTGCCCGTCGCGCCGGTGCCGAAGGCCTCGAGATAACTGCGGTCCTTGCCGTCGTAGCCTCTCGCGATGGAAACGAGAATCTCGCGGGAGAGGTCGAGGGGTTCATTCCGCATCGCGAGGGCGACCTCGCGGCGGACGGCGGGGTTTCCGTCTTCGGCGAGGCCGGCAGCGACCCCGCTGGTGTCGAGTCCGGCGCGGCGCATCGCACGGAAAGCGGCGATCTTCATCTCGGGAGTGGTCTGGGCGGCGGGGTATCCGGCGACCCGCGGACCGCTGATACCGAGCTGGTAGAGCAGGTGGATGGCGCGGCCGCGGAGGTAGGGATTCGGGTCGTCGAGGAGGGCGGCGACGGGATCGAGCGCGGCGCGTCCGCGGGCCTTGAGTCCTTCGAATCCGATCGCCCGAACGTTGACGGCGGGGGATTTGAGCGCCTCGATCTGGCCTTCGATGGTGGTGATGTCTATTTTCGGAACGACGGACCGGAACCCCTTCGGCGCGATGCGGTAGATCGCGCCCGAGCAGGTGCGGTCGAGGTCCTGATGCCCGCCGACGCGGGCGTCGTACCAATCCGAGACGTAGAGGGCGCCATCGGGTCCCACGGCGATGTCCGAGGGGCGGAAAAGAGTGCGGATCTCGTGGTTGACGCTGTCGTTGCCGCCGAGGAAGTCGGATCCGGCGAACTCCCCGCTCGGATTGGTGGTGGCGAAATCGTGGCGTTCGAGGGCGAACCCGGCGCCCTGGAGTTCCGGCTGGTAGGAGAAAATAACGTTCCGCCCCGGCTCGCAGGCGAAGAAGGTGCCGATCCACTCCTCGCCGAGGGCACCGTTTTCGTAAAAGACGTTCCCCGTGG